>NZ_PJBM01000234.1:0-54577 GCF_002836075.1 Shewanella sp. GutDb-MelDb
GTGATCTGTTTCCACAACTAAGCCAATAATACTGTATATCCAACCACCCTTTATTACTTAATCCAATGCTGCCTGAGTCTATGCCATTTGAGCTCGTTTCTGACTCGTTATGGGGCGTGCGTTACCTTCAGACAAAGGTGGTTCCAATGACTTGCGGTCGCGTATGTGCTGACGCAACTGAGGCTCGCTGCAACTCTTTATAAAAGATAGGGTCCATGTGAGCTCAACGAAGACATCTGACCTCCAAGGACGGAGGAAATGCCAAATTCTGTAGGGAACAGAATTGGTCCTGTTTCCGAAGGCCTCAGCCGCATCTGCACTGGGTTGGAAAAGCACAAGACCCCAGCTCTTGTGCTCTCAATTAAGAGCACCAAAGTCACCATCCCATAGATCGAATAGAAAACACCGATTCCCCATCGAAGTTGCCGAAGTACGTTGAAGAAATAGCCGTAATGCCCACATGGACGTGGGCATAGCTTTCGCGGGACAGGCCGTTCCTTGGCATCTGACCCATATGGATATGGGAAATGTCTATATGATGTAGGGAACATCGTTGACCATGCCATCACGGCATTCGTAAATCCATATACATCAGATATCCCATCGGAAGCGTTAGGTTATTTCGAATAAGTATGAGGGAGACAACTTCGTCTGGGGCGCTGAGGGATTGTCAAGGGGCGCAAGCGCTTTGCCCCTTGGCTCGGGTGTGGGCGAAGCGCCACGACCTTGCTATTAATAAAAGCTCAGGCGCAGCTAAATAAAACTAATAAAGACCCAAACAATTTTGGGTCAGCAACAACTAACAATTACTCAGAACGTACCTGTCTGTTTTCAGCAACCACTAGCATTTCGCATTTAGGACAATCGAAAACCAGCTTCAATACATCTTTGCCTATCTCTAATATCATAGGGTCGGCTTTAATGCCGGGAACCTCTTTTGGGCATAAGTTGAAATTAAAGCGCAGGCAGTGCTTAGTCACCATTAATGGCACATCTTCAGTGATGCCATTTTTCTCATAGGTATCTTGAATTTCGACCACCCCATGGCGTTGATAAAACGCCTTGGCTTTGTCGTTGGCCACATTGCCTAAATAGCTTAAGTGTTTAACCGGGTAAACCGCTTCTTGATTGTATTTCCAAGCTTTAGGGCGTTGATAATCATTAACACGAGTCTGCTCTAATGCCGCCACAGTATCACGTCGTAAGCCGTTCAAAACTGAAGTAGGGATAAACCAAGTTTGCGCTGTTTCAATATTCATCTTGCGCGCGGTAAAATCGGTGCTACCGAGCTTGCCTAGCTGTTTACGCAGCCCTTTTAAGGCTTTTTCGACATCCGTTGCTGCCGTTTTTTCGAAAACCAATGATTGCACCGCACTGTGACCATAAATATCGGTCATGGTCAGTGACACGCCATCAATGGTATCGGCTAATAGCAAATCGACCTCAATAATACGCTTGGCTGACTCTTTCGCTAATACCGCTTCAAATGCTTGGTTGTGATTACGGTAAATAGTCATACCGACTTTGAGCTCTTTTGGCATTCGCAGCAAAAATAGTTTAAGACCGTCAACACGGTTAACCCGCATGCCTTTTAATTTATCATCGGACTGTTTAGCTTCGGCAAAGTTACTCGGGAAGAAACATAATCCGTCACCATTATTAAAACTAGTATCGGAGGTCACTTCGATAAAGTCTTTCTCTATGCGCTTAACTTTTGCCACTTCTTCGCCAATATATTTAGGCGAACGAAAGTCATTCATGCCCTGGCTACGCTCATGGACAAAGTAATCTGTTTTACCGCGGTTAAAGGTTTTTTCAGGATCGGGGGTAAAACTGTGCTCGCTGCGGCCGTGTGATGAGGCGTTAAACTCCGGGCGTCTAGCAATAATTTTGTCTAACTCTTGACGATAATGTGCTGTCACATTTTTTACGTAGCTTAAATCTTTAAGGCGACCTTCGATCTTAAATGAGCGTACACCAGCATCAATAAGCGCTTCTAAGTTATCGGTCTGGTTGTTGTCTTTAAGTGAAAGCAGGTGTTCATTCTTTGCCAATACGTCGCCTTGGCGGGTCTTTAAATCACCCGGTAGGCGACATAATTGTGAGCATTCTCCGCGGTTCGCACTGCGGTTACTGAAAGAGTGACTGAGGTTACATAAACCACTGTAAGCGACACACAATGCTCCATGAATAAAGAACTCGATTTGCATATTAGTTTTAGCCGCTACATCTCGAATTTGGCTTAAACCAAGTTCACGAGCGAGTACAACTTGTGAAAAACCGACTTGCTCTAAAAAAGCGACTTTCTCTGGATTGCGGTTATCCATCTGCGTACTAGCATGTAGCGCAATCGGAGGCAGGTCGAGCTGAAGGATCCCCATGTCTTGTACAATCAGTGCATCGGCTCCGGCTTCATAAACCTGCCAGATGAGCTTCTGCGCCGCATCGAGTTCACCTTCATTCATCAAGATAGTGTTAATAGCAACAAATACTTGGGCGTGATATTGATGAGCAAAGGTACATAGTCTGGCAATGTCTTCGACACTATTGCCTGCGCTAGCACGGGCACCAAAAGCGGGGCCACCAATATAAACCGCATCGGCACCATGGCGGATAGCTTCAATACCAAAGTCAGCATTTTTTGCCGGCGCTAATAACTCAAGGCGATTAGAGCGGCTCTCTAGCGGCGGCAGTGGTGCGGTATCGGGCTTATCATTCGGTCTGAAGATGCCAACATTGCTCATAAAAATCACTCAAAAAAGAAACACTATTATTTGTGCGGGCATTATAGCAAAAATCTGAGATTTGGCATTAGCTAATGTATGCACGCCCGCCTCGTTAAAAGCGCCAAGCGGTACACTAGCTAATGGGTTTTAGGCGTTAAATGACAGCTTCAATTTAAGCAGTTGATAAAGCTTTTGTTATCGCCAGTTATCCTTGGTTAGCTTGCCCTATTCCCGTTAGGTGAACAGGTCGAATGCATTACCCAGTGCTGAGGATTTACCTTTATAAAACTCGGTGTAGCTGCAGTTACTGCATGTAACGGCGTAGTATCTTTTATTCTGCATATCGAAAATACGCGACCAAAAACCACCCGACACACGGATCTCACCAGTATCGAACTCTTTATGATTACACTTAATACAGGTCCACTTATCATGTTGCATAGCTGCTCTTCTCCATAATGATGATCTGATGTTGGCTGACAGTTGTTAATAATGTACTGCTAGCCAAATAGTTTCGGTTTCCTCACTTGTCCAAGCCACCCGATGTTTCACATGGGCTTTGATGGTTAGATGCTCACCTTGATTTAAGCTGACCATCTCACCATGTTCAAATTCTAGCTTGGCAGCCCCTTGCACCACCATCACCCACTCACTTTTGGCTTGATCGTACCATTGACCTTCCGCGGTAACATGTGCGGCAGAGATAATGCGTTCGATTAAAACGCAGTCCGTTTTCACCAGCGGTTCAAACTGTTCTAGGGTTAGATCGCTAGGCAGGTTATCAAGAATATGCTGTTTATCCATTTAGCCTCCAGTCATTTACGCAATTAAAGCGGGTTAACAACAATACTCTTACTCACTCTGACCCCCAAGCGCTTTGCAAGACGATTTAGATTGGCACGATCCATCTGTAATTGATTAGCTGTTGCCGACCAATTACCTTGTTGCTGGGTTAGCGTCTGCAAAATCAATTGCCGTTGAAAATCATCGGTTTGCTGTTTAAGGTTACCAGTGTCTTGCGCTATCTGCTTCTCTTCCACCGGGCTAGACGCTTCGCCAAGAGCGGTATTAGGCAACACTAGCGCAAGATGGGTGATGCCAATGCGCACAATCGCTGCAGCACTGTCGCTTCTCGCTCTTAGGGCGGCGCGGCTAATAACATGTTCTAGCTCGCGCACATTACCCGGCCAGTCATACTGGTTGAGCATTTTTATCGCACTCGGCTCTAGAGTTAGTTGACTCATACCCAATTTACGCCGGGTTAATTCAATAAAGTAACCACTGAGCAGACTAATATCTTCCTCACGCTGCCTTAACGGCGGCACGATAACGGGGTACACGCTGAGACGATGATAAAGGTCGGCACGAAAACGTCCCTGCTCAACTTCCACTTTGAGCTCTCGGTTAGTGGCCGCCAGAATACGCACATCGACATACTCAACGTCATCTTTACCAACGACTTGGATCTCTTGATTCTGTAAAGCCCGTAATAACTTACTCTGCACTGCAAGTGGTAACTCGCCAATCTCATCGAGGAATATGGTACCGCCACTGGCGAGGCTAAATTTACCGATTCGGTTTCGGTCCGCTCCCGTAAATGCGCCTTTAACATGGCCAAAGAGTTCGCTTTCGATAAGGCTTTCAGGCAATGCAGCACAGTTAACGTATACCAAAGGGCCTTCACTGCGGCTCGATTGCCTGTGCAGCGTTCTCGCCACCAGCTCCTTACCTACACCAGTCTCCCCCTCAATTAAGATTGAGAAATTAGACCCGGCAACCATCTCTATTTCACGCTTGAGTTTAAGCATGATCTCGCTATTACCAATCAGCTCACCACCATCTTTAACTAAAGCCTCATGGGTTAATTCAGCAACAACCTGTTGATTATGTTTAGAATGCTGTTCGAGCTTTTGCAGTAAAATGGCTGTATTCAGGGTGGCTGCAGACATTGCAGCAATGATGTCTAATGTTCGTTTGGGGATCTCATCAAAGACATTGGGAACCATGCTGTCGAGGGTTAACACTCCAATGAGCTTATCGTTAGCAAGCAGTGGCAGCCCCATACAAGCATGCACCGGCAGATCGCCATCATGGGACAGCAGTAAACCATCGTAAGGATCAGCCAATTCACTATCAGCAGCAAATCTCACTGGTGTTTGCGATGCACAAATTTTCTCAAACCTTGGATGAGCAACCGTTTCAAAGCGGCGACCTAAGGTCTCTTTGGTTAGCCCTTGCTGTGCCAGCGGTTTTAAATACTCGCCCTGCACATGCAACAACACCACTGCATCACAAATGACGGCATGACGTACAGTATTGAGCAAACGCTCGTACCTGTCGTTGGTTGTGAGGCTATTAGTGAGATCTAAGGCTAGTTGGACTAAGGCGGCGGAGGATATTTCACTCACAAGAATAGTAAACCCAATAGATTGTAACTGTCGCCACCATATCACGGCTCTCGCCAACACTCAAAACAACCCTAAAGAGTCTTAATGACTACAAAAGTGTGAAGTCAATATGACTACACCAAACGAATCTACAATCTAAATGCGAGTAATAATCACTACTTTCAACATTGGCACGCTTATCGCAATGTCTTTAATTAAGATAGATTCTAATCCGACAAATGGCTTTAGATAAACAGCGAAAAGTCGAAACGGCAACACTTACTTATGGAGCAATGTCATGATAGCCAATCAAACAATGCCCTACACCCATGAAGATTTAGTTGAAGAGTTAACTCATCTTCAAAGCAATAAGCCAATGCTGGTATCGAGCAGTTTTGCAGTTGAAAATCGTACCTTACAACAAATAAGCACGGCATCGAATACGTTTTACTCCCATGCCCTTACCGGTGGGAATGGCACCATGTTCATCGCGGTTATCGGCCTGCTACTGTGCATTTTAGTTGGTTATTCCTATGCTGATAGCTTTTCACTCTGGGCGCAAGTGGCCAGCCACATTGGCTTAATTCTGTTTGCTACAGCGATAAAAATTGGCTACGTCATGCGCTGTGTTGGACTCGATGGTATGGGTCATATGCAGTTGTAATGCGCAAAACTAAAGTGCCAACACTGCAAATTTTAATTAGATAAACCAAGCTTAAACGGAAACCTATTAAACTAATGCAAACGATTAATGAACCTAAGACCAAACAGGTGCTGTCTTCAAGCGGAGAAGTGGAAATGATAGCAATTGAACCCGGATCAAAATTGACAAAACTTGCCAGCCAGCCGTTATGGGATCTGGCCTTTAGACCTTGGTTTTTAGCGGCAGCGCTGTCGTCAGTGGTCAGTATCACTGTTTGGATATTGTTTCTTCACGGACAATTTCTCGGTCTCGCCACTGCGGGACTTAGCCCGGTGATATGGCATATTCATGAAATGCTCTTTGGTTTTGGGGCGACAATTGCCGTAGCCTTTTTGCTTACAGCAGCCCAGACTTGGACTAATCGCCGCAGTATAAATGGCTTGCCATTAATGATGCTGACATTGATATGGCTGGCAGTAAGAGTATTGATATGGTCAGCAGACCCGAACCTGCTTATGCTTGCGGTCGCATTGCAAGCAACTTGGTGGCTAGTCTCTATTGCCTATATCGCGAGCATGGTTATCAAATCCAGTAGCAACCGCAACTACCAATTTATTCCGTTACTTCTCGCTATGATGGCGCTCAATATCGGCTTTTTACTGGCGGATATTAATGGCCATACAGAGTTGGCGTTACACCTTTCGCGTAGTGCTATTTTACTGTTCGGTTTGTTAGTCGGCATTATTGGCGGTCGCGTTATTCCTTTTTTTACCGGTCGAGGCGCTGATAACGCCAACGTTAAAACGACACCTTTACTCGACAAGTTAATCCCTATTGCCACCTTGTTAGGCGTGACGGTATTTTTTACGGGTTACTTTATTCAGCTGCCTTTCACCCCTGCACCACTGCTCATTTTAGCCGGTGTATTGCACTTACTTCGTCTGCTTAATTGGAACAGTATCGCCACGCTTAAAGTGCCACTACTCTGGTCGTTACACGGCTCTTACTTGGCATTGGCACTGGGTCTGATTGCACTTGGCTTAAGCTATCATATCGAGTTATTACGTTTTGCGGATGCACTGCACCTCATCACTGTTGGCACCATTGGTGCGATGATCTTAGCCATGATCGCTCGCGTATCGTTAGGGCATACAGGCCGAGCTCTTAAACCCCATTTTTCAATCAATATTGCTTTCATGCTCATACTGCTCGGCGCACTAGCGCGAGTTATCTTACCCTTGGTGCAGCAACCTATTCTCGCATGGGACATTAGCGCACTTTGTTGGATAGTCGCTTTTAGCCTATTCCTATGGCACTACAGCTCGATACTGTTGAGCGCGAGACAACAATAAAATTGGTTTTACACACGTTAAAAACACTTGTTTAAAATGACACCCTACCTATGTTGCTAAGCCCGCATAGCAACTTATAAAGAACAATTATTAAGGATATTTAGATGTTATCTGAGAAACATATCAGCATAGTAAAAAGTACAGTTCCATTATTAGAATCAGCAGGAACAGCGATTACCGAACACTTTTATAAGCGCATGTTTGCCCATAATCCTGAGCTAAAAAACATCTTCAACATGAGCCATCAGCACTCTGGTGGACAGCCCGCGGCACTTTTTAATGCCGTAGCAGCCTATGCAAAGAATATTGATAACCTTGGCGCATTAAGCGGCGCGGTAGAGCGTATTGCCCACAAGCACACCAGTTTTAATATTCAACCTGAACACTACCCCATTGTCGGCCATCACCTACTTGAAACATTGCGTGAACTGGCGCCAGATGCCTTTACACCGGATGTAGAAGAGGCTTGGGGCGCTGCTTATGGCGTGTTAGCGGGCATCTTCATTGATAGAGAAGCAACGCTTTACCACAGAAGTGCCACTGAAGTGGGTGGTTGGCAAGGTGCTCGAAAATTTGAAGTAATCGAGAAAACGTCTGAATCAGAACTCGTCACCAGCTTTGTGCTCGCCCCAGAGGATGGCGAAGTGGTTATTGATTTTGAATCAGGTCAGTATCTTGGCGTTAGCGTGGCACCGATTAACCACGATTACCAAGAGATGCGTCAATACTCATTATCAGATAAACCAAACGGCAAGCAATACCGTATTTCGGTAAAGCGTGAAGCAATAGGCGTACCTGGCGTGGTCTCTAACTATCTGCATGACCATATCCATGTTGGCGATAGCGTTGATATTTACCCACCCGCTGGTGATTTCCACTATGAAGAGCGAGAGGCTCCTGTGGTACTGATTTCTGCTGGTGTCGGAGTCACTCCAATGCAATCTATGCTGGAGATGTTGGCCTCTAAATCGTTTGCAAAACCAGTGTTTTACCTGCATGCCTGCGAAGGTGTAGAGCAACATTCATTTAACCAACGAGTGGAAGCATTGGGTAAAAGTTTGGATCTACAGCATCACACTTGGTACCGCGATATTACTAAATCAAATGAAGTTGTGGCGGATAGCAACATCCATCAGGGCTTTATGAACTTTGCCACAGTTAGAGATTCATTGCCTATCGATAATGGCGATTACTACTTATGTGGCCCCGTTGCTTTTATGCAGTTTGCCAAGCAACAACTGCTTGAGCTCGGCGTAAAAAGTGATCGTATTCACTATGAAGTCTTCGGTCCTCACGCTTCGCTATAGCGCTGAGCATAGCAAGCCCTGCTCCTCCGATTAACAAAAATGGACGCGATTAAGCGTCCATTTTTTCCTAAACTGACTCTCTCCGCCCCTCCAAACTGCGGCAAAAACAACCGTGAAAGTTCTACAGTCCCTAGATGAAATCGCTGATATCTGCTAATGATTTCTTTTGCAGTGCGTGTTCTGGCACGGTTGCCTCTTCGCTTGGATACCCTGCAACAATCAGCATATAAGGTCGTTCATTTGAACTATCTCGGCCACACACTTTGCTTAAAAATGACATAGGTTTTGGGGTGTGCGTTAAAGTGCCTAAGCCTGCATGATGCAGTGCTTGGATCAAAAAACCGGTAGCGATGCCAACGGATTCATGAACGTAGTAATTGGTCTTCTGCTCGCCCTCTTCTTCAGTACGTTTTTTACTGAAGATAGCGATTAACCAAGGTGCATGTTCAAGGTAAGGTTTATCCGCATTGGTACCTAGCGGTTTAAGTGCATCTAACCACTCCTCCCCTGCTCTGCCCGCATAAAATGCCTGCTCTAACGCTTCGGCCTCATGACGTATTTGCGCCTTAATCTCAGGACTATTTATCGCCACAAAATGCCATGGTTGATGATTAGCACCATTGGGCGCGGTGCCCGCTGCCAATATGCACTTTTCAATAATAGCTTTAGCTATGGGTCTATCAGAGAATTTGCGGATCGAATGACGCCGTTTCACCTCTGCATAATTTTTATCTGCTCGAGCAAGCATCTCTTGTTCTGAATATTCAATAAAATCCGTTAACGGATGATGAGCTTCTGTCATGTTATTTTCCCACTTTAAGTAACACGCCTTACTTTAACCGCACGTAAACATATCCAAATTAGTTAATTAGTTAATTAGCTAGAAGTGACCATCTCCGTATAATGTTAAACCTGCAAATACAGACCCATACTTGGACTCCTTTCCAGCAAGCACTATTCTGCCTCAAGTACCTGCTTAAGCTGTACTAACCCTTGATTCAAATCGTTACCAATCATGGTTTCAAAATCCATAAACAAAAACAGCAAATTCATTGGATAATCTAAATGCCCATCAAAACCCCATTTTACTAAGGTCTGATCTGTGCTGGTTGATTCGGTGGTCATAAAGGCCAAATCGGTCGATTCAAAGGGGGAGTAAAACCGCAATTCAAAATCAATACGCTTGCCTTCATCGATGCGCATAATCTCTTGTTCACCGACACCCACCTCCTCATTATCGCTCTCCCATCGAGACACAAAACCGACAGTTCCATCAGTGCCGAGATACCTCTTTGTCATATTGGGATCCATCTGTGCCCATACACTGAAGTTTTCTTGATTTTTAAGATACTTAACATAATTAAAGACTTCAGCAGTAGTCTTATCGATCGTTATATTCGTGATAACCGAATACTCTTTTTGGACAAATAGCGCGATGATAAACGGCAATGCTATCAGCACTAGAATCACGATTAAAATTTTCTTCAGCATAATTTATTACTCCAATTCCTTTAGATTTAGAGTATACAAATATTTAACATAATAGAAGTTATCACTCATTGTTTTTATACCATCAGCTATAAGCGGCTTTAACAGTCAAAAAGGACAATCAATTTGCCATAGAGGCCAAGCTAAACTTGAAGAGAGTGAAAATAGAGTTGGTGAGATACGCTAGCCATAAAAAAGGACAAGCAATGCTTGTCCTTTTTTATACGTTATTGATTACTGATAGCTACAGGCCTAATCTTGCCATCAGCTTTTGATTTTCCGCTTCAATATGTTTGTAAAAGTCACAATCAGATAAACTTGATGCGGCCGCTTCGTCAATAACCAACACCACATCTTGGTGCATCTGCAGCGCAGAAGCCGGGCACGCGGCTGTTAATGGCCCTTCGACTGTTGCTTTAATCGCTTCAGCTTTGTTTGCGCCTGTTGCCAACAAGACTACTTTCTTGGCATCCATGATCGTACCAATCCCCATGGTTATCGATAGATGTGGTTGGTATTCATCGGCTTCAAAAAATCGAGCATTGTCGTCAATAGTCGCTTTTGTTAGCGTCTTTACCCGCGTTCTCGACATCAAACCAGATGACGGCTCATTAAAGCCGATATGGCCATTACGGCCTATCCCCAATAGCTGGATATCCACCCCACCAGCAGCGCTTATCTGTGCTTCATAGCCATGGCATGCGGTTATAGGATTCGCCGCATCACCAGGAGGAACATGGGTGTTAGTCTGATCAATATCAATATGATCAAATAGTTGCTGCTTCATAAAGTAGCGATAGCTTTGAGGGTGCGTACCCGCAAGACCTAAGTATTCATCAAGGTTAAAGGTGGTGGTATGAGCGAATGATATTTGCCCCGCTTTAGTCGCCTCGATTAACTGCTGATACAAGGATACTGGTGTAGAACCTGTGGCTAATCCCAACACTGAGTCTGATTTTTTGTGCAGTTGTTTAATAAAAATATTTGCGCCATATGCCGCTACCGCAGCACTGTCTTTTAATATTACGATTTGCATAAAATTGATCCAATGAAAGTGAGAAATTAGCAGCGCCAGTCGATCTGCACTCGCCTATATCGAGCATCACACACTCACTCTAGGTTAGCTATCGTACTGCCAGCTAAATATGTAACATAACTATAACCTCTAATGACAACGCTGTCATTAGCTATTGTGGCTTCAATTACTAAATGACCACTGCTCAACAATTGAATATGAACTTCTCTGATTGTAGAAGAGATTATCAATCGATTAAATCCCCATTATATTAGCTATTGAGTCAATTCAGCACCGTTTAAGATTTTCAATTAAAAGCTCATTGTTCAACTCATGGTGACTCGCTCATACGTTAATCCAAAGCAGGAGTGGAATGCTTGAGTCATCCCCGCTGAATCTTGCAGTGTCAATTGGCTTGGGAATAAAAGTTTACGTATAATCACCTTAAGTTCAGATTAACCCAATAAAGCCAACTAAGAGCGATATTAATGCCCTCAAGCACGCTAGACAAAATCGAGTTGAAAGAAGCGTCTGATAGCGCTCAGCACTTTAAAATATTTAAGCCATACGGTTTTTTGAGCCAATTTTTACCTGAAACACGTAAAAGCAAAAAGCTACTGGGTGAGCTATTTATTTTTCCCGAAAAAACCATGGCTATCGGCCGACTTGATCATGACTCAGAAGGCCTACTATTACTGACAACCGACGGTATGATGAGCCACTTGATCCGCAGTAAGAAAGTCGAAAAAGAGTATTATGTTCAGCTTGATGGCGATATATCTGCCAACGCGATATTAGCGCTGCAAAACGGTGTTGAAATTGGGGTAAATGGAGAGAAGTATCAAACGCTACCCTGTAAAGCGTTCAAGTTAGCAGAGGAACCGCAATTGCCTTTACGGGGCCGTAAGATCCGCGATCCAAGACACGGCCCAACGAGTTGGGTCTCGATTACATTATGTGAAGGTAAGAATCGCCAGATTAGAAAAATGACTGCCGCGGTAGGATTCGCCACACTGAGGCTGGTGAGGGTGAGAATTGGTGATATAGACATAGCGACAATGCAAGCTGGCGACGTGATCCCCTTGCTAGATTTTAGCGCCGTACTTAATCATTTATAATTAGCCACTTAAATTAGTCACTTATAAGTGGCTGCTACAACTAATCGCTTATCATCAACCGTTAACACTCATCATTAGGTGAGTCGTTAATACAGCCCTCATTTACGAAAAAGTGATTAAGTTCTGCCGCCAGCTTTGGCTTACTGAATAAATAGCCTTGGGCTTCATCACAACCATAATCCGCTAAGAACTGCGCTTGTTCTACGGTCTCAACCCCTTCAGCAATCACTTTTAAGTTAAGTGAATGGCCCAAGGCAATAACCGCTTTGGCGATGGCGGTGTTATGGACATCATCAGGGATATCTCTCACAAAGCTTTGGTCTATTTTCAGTTTATTGATAGGCAGTTTTTTAAGGTAATTGAGGGACGAGTATCCGGTGCCAAAATCGTCAATCGATAACATAATCCCCATGTTCCCGAGCTTAACCAGATCGCGACCGACTGATTCAGGATCGGTCATCATGCAGCTTTCGGTCACTTCAAGCTCTAATCTATTTGCCGGTAAACCTGTGGCTTTGAGCACTTCAGCAACTTCGTTGACAAAATTACGCCGTTGCAATTGTTGCGCTGCTACGTTGACTGCAATGCGCACAAAATCTTTGCCCTCAGCGAGCCATCTCACACCTTGCTCGCAAGCTTGTTGTAATACCCAGCGGCCAATCTCTTGGATCAAACCAATTTTTTCAGCGACTGGAATAAATATAGCCGGAGATATTCTGCCTAATACAGGATCTTCCCAACGCAATAATGCTTCAAAGCCACTTAGCTGCTGACTGCGACAATCAACTTTCGGTTGATACACCAAGTACAATGCGTCTTGAGACAGCGCATCATGTAGCGCACTTTGCAGTTTAAGGTGCGCTACCGACTCATAAGTTAAAGATTCGGTGTAAAAGGCGTAATTATTGCGACCATCGTGTTTAGCCCTGTGCATAGCAGCATCAGCATTAACCAAGAGCGTACTCGAATCGCGACCGTCTTGGGGATAGATAGCCACCCCCATACTGGCTGTCAACCGCACTGGTGCATTGTCACCCAGTAAAAACGGCCGTTCAAAAACGTGTTGTAGCGTACTGATCCTTAATGAAAGCATATCGCTACTTTCAATATTGGGGAGGATCACCGCGAACTCATCTCCCCCCAGCCGCGCAACAGTTGCTAAGCTACCTAAAGCAAGGCTTAAACGATGACTTAATTCGACCAACACCTCATCACCCATAAGGTGACCAAAGCTATCATTGATCTGCTTAAATAGGTCGACGTCGATGTAAACTACGCCTAACTGATATTCACTTCTATTTGCCAGTCTAATCTCTTGCTCCAACCGAGAGGTTACTGCCATACGATTAGGTAGTTTGGTTAGTGGGTCATGAAAGGCTAAATGGGCCAACTCCGCTTCGTTTTTTTTCTGTGTCGATAAGTCAGCAAAAACAGCAACGAAGTAACGAATTTGATGTTCATCACCGTACACGGCACTGATCGTCAATAATTGTGGAAAAACCGCACCATTTTTACGGCGATTCCATATTTCACCGTGCCATTTTCCAGTGTTTAACAGTGACTGCCATAGATTGTTAAAAAATGCTTTATCGTGACGACCAGAATTAAACATCTTCGGATTTTGACCGATTAACTCACTTTTCTCAAAGCCAGTAATATGAGTAAAAGCACCATGAGCATCGATAATATTGCCATCAACATCGGTGATCAACACCCCTTCCACAGAGTTTTCGAATACGCGAGCGGCAAGTTCTAGCTGATCTTGCGCCGCCTTATGCGACGAGATATTACGCGAGATACCAATGATGCCAGTCAGTTCTCCAGTATCAGCCACAATCGGCACTTTGGTCGTTTCTAACCATGATTCAACATCACCAATATCCAGACCTTGGCACTCTCCAGCCGTAATCTGTACACCTTTGGTAACCGATTCTTTATCGCCATCAACAAACTGTTTTGCTAATTGAGGATTAAATAATTCTTCGTCCGTATGATTAAGGATCTGCGCACGAGACATATCCCAAGCGACCTCGACACTATGGTTAACAATCACATAGCGTCCTTGGGGATTTTTCATCCATACATGTTCTTTCATCGTATCGATAAACTGCTGCAAGCTGACCTTTGTTACTGCTGTTTCAGCATCATCTTCTCGCTGGATACTTTTCCGGTAATGGCGATAAATGCTCAAGAGATCAAGCTCAAAACTATCAGCACATTGTTTTAGTAGTAGCCTTAAATCAGCTTTGTTTAGCGAGTGAGTATTTTGCTTTGCCGGTGTAGTAAGGCATAGGTAACCAAAGAGTGCTTGAGAAGGCCAATGGATTGCCACGCAGCAGCTTAAACCCGATTCAAATAAGCTATCATTGGATGCGGGTTGGGCGGTTTTAGTTGAAGTGTTTGAAAAAGAAGATGTTGATGACGCGTTATTGAGATCTGATGCAGCACAGATTTGACTGAGATGTTCTAAATTATCACGATCAATGCCTACCGCCGTAAAAGGCTCTAGGCAGTCATCTTGATTAACCTTCAATAGGCCAACTCCACAACAAGAAATGCGTGCCAGCATGTCAATGGACTTCCGCCACTGTGCTTGCTGAGTCGTAGAGATATTTATCACTATCATTCAACACTCCATCCAATTAATGCGAACCAACCAACGCACTAAAACTATAACCATATAACCTGCCACAATATCCTGTAAGGGCAAACATTTATAGTCCAAAAATCACTTATTTAACATTAATAGAATATTTCGTCTGAAGGGGCCTAAACCTCAAACAAACGAAAGATTATTAACTCGGCAGTAAGAGTATAATTTACCGTCGCCACATTACTGATAGGTTGCTGATAGTTAAATCTAAATATATCGAATATGCTTTTAATCAACATATTCAACTTTAAGCAACCAATAAGGACGATGCTAGTGCTCAAGCAGCTACAACAAGCTTAACCCGTTAACACTCAAGCTCAATGACGTCTCACATAAAAGTACCGCCAAGTCTGGCAAGCGATAGCTCTCATCCACATCAATATGGATCAATTGAAGTCAGCCTAATAATCGGTCATTATGCGCTCACAATGGACAGCTTTAGGGCATCATCAACTTAAGATGCCGAAAAATGGATCTTCACAATATGAAAAAACTCCTCTTTATCTTTTTAACCCTATGCTCTTTTGTGGCTCATGCTGGCTTTGACAGTAAAGAATCTATCTACGCGAACTTGCTCACCAGCCAGAACTTACAAAACGTGAAATTAGGGGCAAAAGCACTACACCATGATTTACCCGATAATGTTCAACTGTGGGACTTAGCGGCATTTACAATTTGGTCTATGAATCACAATGGTGATAAAGAAGATAAAGAATTTGACGACACTATCTCTTGGTTAGCCAAAGCTATCGGGGAAAGTAAAAATGGTCGATATCAACAATTACTCAACCAGCAACTAAAACTTGCCCAATCAAACAAGATAAAACGCTATTTTAAAAGCGCCATAAAAGCACTTAATAATACTGAGGTGCCGCAATTTATTGCCGCTGAATATACAGCACAAATCGCTCCCAGTAATCCCAAACATATTCGTGCCACTGCAGATAATTTTGAAAGAATTAGAACCGGTGACACCTTAGAAGTCGTATTGTCGCTACTAGGTAATCCTGATGGCGTAGGCCAGTATATTCGCAGCTATAGTCGCCCCTTTATTGGCCGCCAAACGTTTCAGAATTTGCGTCTGTCCTATATCAACTTTGGCTCTATGGAGCTGAGGTATGAGGACACTCACTGGATAGTGGATCTTAAATCTAAACAGACTAATGCCGACATTTCTGCTGTTACCGCAGAGTACCGCGACCTGTTATCTCGCCTTGTCAGCAACGATGTCACTCAAATACGCGCAGCGGCAAGAGAAGCTATTAAGTTACCGTTAACTGATCAGGCTTCGCTCGACCATATCGCGCAATACATTTGGGATAACCAAGGCACCCAAGATGGTCATTTTGCCGATTCTCTCGCTTGGCTGTGCAAGGTACTCAGCAACAGTAAAAATGGCCGCTATAAAGAGGTATTGGATACGCTGGCGCAGAAACCTATTCACAAGAAAATAACCCGTTATGCCGCCAAGACCGCGAAACAATTATCCAGCAGCACGCCAGTTTTCACACCTGCAATAAAAACGCAAACTGCAAACACCGCACAAGACGCTAAGCTTTAAAAAAACATTCAAGACCTAAATATAAAAACCAGCCTTGTGGCTGGTTTTTATGTTTAGATAGCGCTTAAATTACTTAATAAAACAATACTTAACGCCACCGCGATACTCGCAGTAGCAATCGACTGGGTTCGCTGCACAGTAGCGCTGCTCATCTTGCATTGGATTGGCATTCACCGCAGCAACAAGTCCTAGACCTAGAGATAATGTTGTCAGTAATGCGAGTATTTTAGTTTTCATAATCATCCTTAATTAAGACCAACTGCAAACATCTAGCCTAGTCAATTTCATCGCGTCGAATAACGCGGTACAAAATAAGAATAAACGACTACACATCCGCAAAACAATAGCCTGAAAGGCTAATTTAGTTTCGAATATAGCGATCCATATTGTCCCCAGTCAATATTATTCACTGGCATAAGCAAGCCCAGCGGGGTTAATGGTCGACTAACAAGCTCAGCACTGGAGGAATCAAGATAACGACTTAGCAAGTGCAGAGAAGCGTTTAATATTCCCCCACGGATGGAAAATAAACGACAGGGTTGCCGATGGGGCTTAAGGATCATGCACAATGACAATGTAAAGCAAACACATTGGTTCGGAGTGGCTAATGCTATTGCTGATATTTATGCGTAGTCATCTCAAATGAGACGGTTACATGGCTATAAATTATTAACCAGTCTAATGGCCAATAGTAGGTGATATCACTATAGCGATAACGTCATTGAGTCATTATCTCTTTTTTAATAAAAATAAGATCAAGAAGTATTGATTTTTAGTTATAAAAATGTAAATTCGTTACGGTTATTTACACATAGTAACCTCAAGACACTGCATATTTATTGCAAGTGCTTAAAAAGGAATTCAAGCAATACCCAATCTTTATGTAGGCAATAGGTTTACCAATAAAAATTATTATAAAGGTAACGTATGTCTCAAAAAATATTAACTTCCTTGGCTGTATTTCCTCTTACATTAGCCTTAACGGCTTGCGGTGGCGGCGGAGATGAATCCGCACCCACTCCTCAGAACCAATTACCAAAAATAGTCCCTATTACAGGGCTGACAATTAAAGAGGGGTTATCGCTCACTATCAACGCTAATGCTACCGATAGCGATGGCAGTATCGCCAGCTATCAATGGCAACAAACGGCGGGTATTACGGTGCAGATGGCCGATATCGATACTGCCAGTGTAAGCTTAACGATTCCCACTGTAGACGAAGATCAAACGGTGACATTCAAGCTTACGGTCACAGACAATGATGGAGCAACCACCTCAACTTCAGTCAATGTAAAACTGCTCAACAACTTAGCGCCAACGGTGAATATTGCAGCGCTGACTCAAGTTGATGAAGACAAAACTTACACTATTACAGCCACTGTAACGGATGAAGATGGTGATATAGCTGCGACACAGTGGCAGCAAGTATTAGGCAGCGCAGCGGTACTTTCTGGTGAAATGAGCGACACACTCACCATAAAAATGCCTAAGGTTGCGCAGACTGAAGCTGGGCAGCTTAAATTTGTCGCCACCGATGACAGTGGTGAAACCACTGAGTTACTGCTTGATTTCACTCTCAACAATACCCACCACAATATCGAGCTCTCAGGTAATGCCAATAACAATGGCGCTATCGTTAGCGATAGCAGTATTACATTAACCCTTAATGAGCAGAGTTTTGTCACCACAACCGATGCCGATGGTAATTATGTGTTACCTGTTGATATCGATATATTACAGCAACAAGGTTCCTACAAATTAAGCGCCGATGTGGCTCAAAACCCACTAGTACGTACAGGTCTAATTGCCGAGTTACTGCAAAATATCAATCAAGCTGAACCTACATCCAATAAAGCGACAGTGCAAAAAGTAGCTTCCCTGCAACAGGCTGCAGCAATAAACGGCAATGTACAGGCCGATCTCAACAGTTTAACCACCGCAGACTACCTGTATTTAATCACTCTTTTTGGTAATAGCGACTTTATTACTGATGCAAGCGTTGATGCAAAAGTGCTAGCCGCACGTTATAAAAATATCGACACTGAGTTGCTGTTAGAGATAGCAACAGCATTGAGTTATGCCGCGGATCAAAACCAAACAGTACCCACCAGCAATGGCATGGTAGGGCTGCAGGAATACTTAAGCGGTATTTATGCCGATGACGCCGGTAAAGCGCTGTTTGATTCGTTGTTAAGTCATCAAAAGCAACACACTGGCAATAAGACGAATGACTTCTTAGCCAATGGTAAAACCTATTACGCCACCTTAGCCAGCGCACCAGGTACCGTTAGATTAGGGCTTCCATTTAACTTATCCTACACGTTTGCTGAGGACGGGCTTTTCACACAACAGAATCTTGACGAAATCACCACAGCGAGTTGGTCAGTTGATGGGAGTGGCATTGTAGTTGATACCTCATCTTGGTCAACCCAAGTTCAGTCTAATTGGATAGAAGGGATCCAAGATCCAGCCACTTGTACCTATACACCGATAAGTAAACGTTTTGAGATGATAAAAGGCCGCTTTAAAGGTGTGCAACAAGCTGTCGAAATCTTTAAGCGTCATCGAGTGTGCGTAGATAGAGATAATGGCGCTGAGGTTGCCAACGAAATCATCGATGAAGAGATGTATTTCACTGCCTTTAATATCGATGACGTAGAAGCTTGGCAAGAGAAAGATCTACTGGGGCAAGCTATTGTATTTGAACACTACTCTGATAGCGCGTTGGCATTAAATCGTCTGCAAAACACATTACCTGCAATGACCTATCAGTTCGATGATAATGGCAGCGGTTCGGTGTTGGAAGATAACGCTAATTTCACTTGGCTTATCGATGCTGATGGCGTGTTAACAATGAGCTTTAGCGACTACAGCATCCGCTGGTTAAAGCTGTTTGATGATCGCTCTGATCGTAAAGGTGGCGCATCGGTATTTGCCCTGTATGAAAAAGGCGAAATCAATGTACAGTACACTAATATGGCGACGACACTATCAGCATCGAGCTGGCAAGCCAGTGATTTCGTGGGTAACTGGGATCATGGTTTTAGCAGCAGTCAGCCCAAATATGATGTAATGGGTTACGGGATCAAATGGGAGCTGTTAGCCGACGGTAGTGCGAACCTAAAAGCAACCTCTGTAGATGGCAGCATTTTGTACAAAACAACGCCCCTGCATTGGTATATGGAGAACAACCAAGTGGTTCTATACCGTTCACTTGAATGGTTAAATGGCAACCCAACCAGTAGTAATTGCGATCCTCGTAGCGATAGTAACTGCTTCTATCGTCAGTACAGAAGTTGGCAGTTATTAGGTCAACATGGTAATCGCTATTACGTGCTTGAGTCTCTCTATGACAATGGTAATCCTTGGCAAGATGGTCCATTAGCACTAGAAGATATTGCTGTGCATCACCGTACTAATTTTTATCAGCCATTCAAAAAAGGGCAGTAAACTTAAAATAGGCTTCAAACATTGAGCTTTTAAGCCTTTTAAAGCATAAAAAAACCAGCCTGAAGGCTGGTTTTTTGTTTTACTCAAAGAGTAAAAAGTTTGCTACTAACGATTAAGCTTCAGGGCGCATCGCTGGGAACAAGATCACGTCACGAATAGTGTGCGTGTTAGTAAACAGCATAACCAAACGGTCGATACCGATACCTTGACCTGCAGTTGGTGGTAAGCCGTGCTCTAGTGCGCGGATATAATCTGCGTCGTAGAACATTGCTTCGTCATCGCCTGCATCTTTCGCGTCAACTTGCGCTTTAAAGCGGCTGTCTTGGTCTTCTGCATCGTTAAGCTCAGAGAAACCGTTAGCCACTTCACGGCCACCGATAAAGAACTCAAAACGGTCGGTGATGAAATGGTTTTCATCGTTACGACGTGCAAGCGGTGAGATATCAGCAGGGTAGCCAGTAATGAACGTAGGTTGCATTAACTGAGTTTCAGCTGTTTCACCAAAGATCTCTTCAAGTAGCTGACCACAAGTCCAGAACTTCTCGATTTTCATGCCAAGGCTCAGAGCCAATTTACGCATAAACTCAACGTCTTTAACTTCTTCATAAGTCATAGACTGAATCGTTTCGTTGTCTGGGTTGTACTTCTTAATCGCATCCAACATGCTCAAACGAGCATATGGGCCACCGAAATCAACAGTATGCTCACCGTACGGAAGTTGTGGAGAACCACAAAGTTCAGTCGCGATAGAACTTAGCATCTCTTCAGTAAGATCCATTAGATCGTTGAAGTCAGCGTAAGCCATGTAGAATTCCATCATAGTGAATTCTGGGTTATGACGTGGAGACAGACCTTCGTTACGGAAGTTACGGTTAACTTCGAATACACGCTCAAAACCACCAACCACTAGACGCTTAAGGTATAGCTCAGGTGCGATTCGCAAGTACATCGCCATATCTAGTGCATTATGGTGAGTTTCAAACGGACGTGCAGTAGCGCCACCAGGAATGCTGTGCATCATTGGTGTTTCTACTTCCATGAACTCTTTTTTAATCATAAAGTTACGGATAGAAGAAACCACTTTAGAACGCATAATGAAAGCATTACGTGATTCTTCGTTAACGATTAAGTCAACGTAGCGCTGGCGGTAGCGTGTTTCTTGGTCTGACAATCCGTGGAACTTTTCAGGCAGTGGACGCAGTGCTTTAGTTAGCAACTGGTACTGTTCCATGTTCACGTAAAGATCGCCTTTACCTGAAAGGTGTAGCTTACCAGTGACACCTATGATGTCGCCGATGTCTAAACCTTGGAACGTCGCTTTAAGATCTTTTTGAACATCTTTACCTGCATAGGCTTGGATGCGGCCAGAGACATCTTGGATAACCAAGAATGGGCCACGCTTAGCCATAACACGGCCAGCAATTGAACGCTGAATGTCCATGCCTTCAAGCTCTTCTTTGGTATAACTACCATATTCAGCTTGAATATCTGCCGCTTTATGTTTTCGATCGAAGTTGTTCGGGTGACCGTTTGCTGGGCAGTTCGCGCGAATGTGATCTAACTTGGCTCGGCGTTCCGCAATTAACTTGTTCTCATCTTGTGTTTGTTCAGTCATCTTCTTCTCTCGTTAAAGGCCAGATTTAAGGCTAGCTTCAATAAACTTGTCCAGATCGCCATCTAAAACGCTCTGGGTATTTCGGTTTTCAACACCGGTACGTAGATCTTTAATACGTGCATCATCGAGCACGTATGAGCGGATCTGACTGCCCCAACCAATATCTGATTTGGCATCTTCGGCGGCTTGCTTATCAGCGTTTTGTCTGAGCATTTCTAGCTCATACAACTTCGCTTTTAACTGTTTCATCGCAGCATCACGGTTCTTATGCTGCGAACGGTCATTCTGACACTGCACGACAGTGTTAGTGGGCACGTGAGTAATACGAATCGCTGATTCAGTCTTGTTCACGTGCTGACCACCCGCACCCGAGGCGCGGTAGGTATCAATTCTGAGATCCGATGGATTGATATCAATCTCAATCGAGTCATCAAGCTCTGGATAAACAAATACCGAGCAAAAAGAGGTATGACGCTTACCTGATGAATCAAACGGTGACTTACGCACTAGACGGTGTACGCCAGTTTCAGTACGCAGTGAACCAAAGGCATACTCGCCGGTAAACTTAATGGTGGCGCCTTTAATACCGGCAACATCACCATCAGTCACTTCAATCAGTTCAGGTTTATAGTCGTGAGCATCGCCCCAACGCAAGAACATACGCAGCACCATATTGGCCCAATCTTGCGCCTCAGTTCCGCCAGAACCTGACTGAATATCTAAGTAACTGTTTGATATATCGTGTGGACCTGAGAACATGCGGCGGAATTCGAGTTCCTCTAACCGTTTCTCAAGATCATCTAATTCTGTACTGGCATCATTGAAGGTGTCTTCATCGTCCTCTTCAATGGCAAGTTCTAGCAATCCTTGAATATCTTCTAGACCGCTATCCATATCGTCGATAGTTTTAACTATCGCTTCAAGCGACGCACGCTCTTTGCCTAGCGCCTGAGCATTTTCTGGATTATTCCAAACTTCCGCGTTCTCAAGTTCTCTGCTAACTTCTTCTAGACGCTCACTTTTAGCATCGTAGTCAAAGATACCCCCGAAGAAGGTCGGTACGGTCAGCGAGCTCCTTGATTTTGAATTTAACTGGATTTACTTCAAACATGATTTAATCAACTTTTTAATTAATTTTACTGACGACAGATAACAGCAGAAAGAATCCGCGTCTATCGTCTCAATTATCAATAGATACACAGCCGACTATTTTAACCCATGCATGGGTTGAAACCTAGCTGCAAAAGCAATCAAAACCGCAATTTTATTCAACATTTTAAACTTAGGTGACATAAAGCCACTTTCAGCCCTCTATTCTGCCATTTAACAACAACGAGCAAAATAAGAAAACGGTGAATTCATTTGCAAAATCTGCAAATAAACCACTCCATTACTATAATAAAAATACCGTTAAAGATTGAGGCGATTATGCCATTGATCCAGCCATCACATGAACAAGCTCTGACATGTCGCTATCATGAAGACAACGTCCATATTTGCCACGAACCTGCCGGTGATTCGGGGTTATGTTATTGGCATGATCCTAAATTTATTAAGAATAGGCCTGAAGATATTCAACTGCTTGAACTGTATGCAAACCGCGGTGGTCAACTCAGGGGCATCAGTCTCAACCACGCTAAACTCGCCGGAATTGACTTAGTACGTCACCATCAAAAAATCGGCTATGACCTTAGTAACGCCGAACTCTATCGCGCCGATTTAAGCGGCGGGCACCTGTTCAACATAAACTTCAGTAACGCCAGCTTGATGAAAGCAGACCTGCGGGAAGCCAATCTGCATTGCGCTAATCTTAGTGGCTGTAATTTACTCGGCATAAAATGGGTCGGAGCTAAGATAGAAAATATGCAAGCAGGCAACGTCTTACGCCAAGAAAAGCTGGCTAGTGTGGCGGAGCAAAATGGCCATAAAGAGCAAGCATTGGACTACTTTCAACAAGCTGAAGAGATCTATCGCGATCTACGAAAAGCCGCTGAACGTGAAGGCCTGTTCGCCATGTCTGGCAAATACATTCGTAAAGAACTCACCATGCGTCGCCACCAAATGCCTAAGCGTTGCCTTAAACGCTTTCTTTCAAAAGCAATTGACCTATTCTGTGGCTATGGCGAAGCCCCTTTAAGAGTCATTGTCTTCTCGCTTGCACTGATCCTTTTCAGCGCTATCCTTTATTTTTTCACAGGTCTAAACTTTGATGGTGAGATACATCAGTTTAATTTAAATAATAGCTTTTACAGTAACTTAATTGTTTTCCTTAACTGCGTATATTACTCGGTAGTGACCTTTACCACCCTCGGTTATGGCGACTTTACTCCGATTGGCATTTCCCGCGCCATTGCCGCTTTCGAAGCCTTTACCGGCAGCTTTACTATCGCGTTATTCGTAGTGGTATTTGTAAAAAAGATGACCCGCTAAGGAAGACAAGAACAGCCTTCTTGTTCGAGTCTTTATTATAATTGGTGAAGCACCACTGCGTTGAGCAAGCACAGCTTCATTAGCTCAAAAGGCTAATGCGCAGCTAACAAACTTTGGGACAAAAGTGCGTTACCTTCAGGCAAAGGCGGTTCCAATGACCAGCGGTCGGCGTATGCGCAGATACTTCCGTGACACGCTACAAGTCCATCCTTGGAAGCTCGGCCATGACATCCATGTAATGGACGGTCACGGCCGCATCTACACTGGTTTCTAAAAGCGCAAACTCTCGGTATCTAAGTTTTTAAATTTGAAAACCCAACTCTAGAAACCTACCTCTTTACTAACAAATAACACCAATTTTCCCCGTTGGAAATTTTGCTTTTTAAATTTCGCCGGGGCGCTGAGGGATTACCAAGGGGCGCAAGCGCTTTGTCCCTTGGTTCGGGGGTGGGCGAAGCGCCAAGACTTACCTCGGCCGTAAGGCCGCATAAGCAGCCAAGTCAAACACAAACCCTACCTAGCTCACACTTACAAACCTACACCCACAGGTTAGTGCACATTTCCATCAGCCTTTGTGAATTCACTAGCAAATACAGCAGAAAAATAAGCGCCAATTTCTGCGTAAAAAAAGTGCGAGGGTATACTCAAAAGCATCAAGTATCGTCGAGTCCATACTCAGAGCGCGCACTTTGACAATCGAGGCTTAGCGTCTCAATAAAATGTCGAAAGCTGTGAACCTCAATAACTAAAAGGCCCTTGCGATGAAACAAATACGTATTGATGGCATAACCCTTACTGCCAATCAACAAGATACCCTACTCGATGTAGCGCTTAACGCTAATATCGCGATCCCCAATTTGTGTAAAAGCCCTGCAAGCTCACTGGTCACCAACACTAAGCAGCACTGTAATCTCTGCCATGTTGAACTTAAAAATGCAGATGGCAAGCTCAACACCGTTCGCGCCTGTGAAACCAAAGTCGCTGATATTGACTCACAATATATTGACGTTATCACTCAATCAGCCGCACTCAGTAAACAGCGTAAAGCCGCGTTACACACCATATTATCTGACCACTTTGCCGACTGCGAAGCACCATGCCAAACCGCTTGTCCTGCGGGGGTCGATGTACAATCTTACCTGCACCACATAGCACAAGGCGACCACCGCGAAGCGGTTAAAGTGATTAAGCAAACGCTGCCACTTCCTTTGTCGATTGGTCGTGTCTGCCCCGCTTTTTGCGAAACAGAATGTCGACGTGGTCTGGTTGACGAACCCGTGGCTATTCGACAGCTAAAACGTCACGCAGCGGATCTGGACATTGAAGGTGATGCCCCTTACGTGCCCCCTAAAAAGCCGGCCACCGACAAAAAAGTCGCCATTATAGGCAGTGGCCCAGCGGGAATATCAGCAGGTTATTACTTGTCGAATAATGGCCATGATGTCACGGTATTCGAGTCCATGCCGCAAGCTGGAGGTTGGTTAAGATACGGCATTCCAGAGTATCGTTTACCTAAAGCCATTCTGGATAAAGAGATTGATCTGTTATGCAAAAATGGTCTGGATATTCAGACTAATGTTCGCTTGGGTCGAGATATTCATTTAAACGGTTTACTGGCCGATTTTGATGCCGTTTGTCTGGCAATTGGTGCTCAAAAAGCCGTGCCAATGAACTATTCCGGTATCGAACTCGATGGGTGTTATTTAGGCGTTGACTACCTTAAAGATTATTGCACTGAGAAGGCCTATAAAACAGGCCAGAAAGTGGCCGTTATTGGCGGCGGTAATACCGCCATCGATTGCGCTCGCACGGCAAAACGTGATGGCGCAGATGTGACCTTAATCTATCGTCGTACTCGCGATGAGATGCCAGCAGAGCCTTATGAAATTCATGAAGCTGAGCAAGAAGGCATTAAGTTTCATTTCTTAACCAATCCAATTGAAAACCATAGCGATGATGCTGGCCGAGTTAGTCAGGTCACATTCGAAATAATGGCACTCGGTGATGCCGATGCTTCGGGTCGTCGGTCGCCAAAACCCACAGGTGACACCTTTGTTGAAGCCTTTGATACCGTGATCCCTGCGGTTTCGCAAACACCAGACATGAGCTTTTTAAATCATCCAGACAGCAAATTAGCGACCGGTGAAGTGGCGCTGACTCGATGGAATACATTTGAAGGCTGTGAACATACGATGTCTGCTGGGCTTTCCGCAGGACTCGATAAACTGTTTGTCATTGGGGATTCTCGAACAGGACCCGCCACTGCCGTTGCTGCTGTTGCCGATGGCAGAAAAGCTGCCGATGCCATTGAAAAACTGCTGACACAAGGGCTGACTTGTGAGCTTGATAAACAGCTATTTAACTCCAGCAAAGCCGCCAAAACGAGCCAATTAGCCACGCTTGGCACCGATGCGCTTTACCCCGATACAGAGCAGCAATTACGCAGTAAAATGCCAGAGCTTGCAAAGCTACAACGCGCGCTTAATTTCAGCGAAGTAGAACTCGGTTTTGCTCCCGATGAAGCGATGAAAGAGGCGGCTCGTTGTCTTGAGTGTGCTTGTCAGGTCAACACCGACTGTAAACTGCGAGATTACGCCACCGAATACAAGGTCAAGGCAGTAGAGCTCGATAGTCAAAATGCCCAGCATTTTAGTGTCGATACCAGCGCACCCTTTATCACTTTCGATGCCAACCGCTGTATTAGCTGCGGCGCCTGTGTTGAAACCTGTAAAGGAGCCAGTGGTCACAATGCTATCTGTTTTGAAAAAGACCATTACCACGCACTCCCCTTTTCTACGGACACAGCCCAGCGCAATGCTCCGAGAGTGGGCTTTAGCGCCACCATGAATGACAGTGATTGCGTACAATGTGGTAACTGTGTGCAAGTTTGCCCAACGGGTGCTCTGGTCGATTCTCGCGATAAGACGCAGGGATTAACCGCTGAGCTTAAGCAACCATTGGAAACGGTCTCAACTATTTGTACCTATTGTGGTATTGGTTGCCGTGTTGAGATGCATGTCGATAAACAAAAGAATCAAATTCGCCACATCAATGGCGATAAAAACTCCCCCGTCAACGCTGGTATGCTTTGCGTTAAGGGCCGTTTTGGTTTTGACTTTGTCAACAGTGACAAGCGCCTAACAACGCCACTTATTCGTAAAAATGGCGTGCTAACACCAGCCAGCTGGCAAGAAGCGATTACGCATATTGGTAATCAATTTAGCAAAATTAAAGCCGTGTATGGGGCAAAATCAATAGCGGGTTTGTCATCGGCCAAGGCCACCAACGAAGACAATTTTCTATTCCAGAAACTGTTTCGCAGCGTTATTGGTAACAACAATATCGATCACTGTGCTCGACTTTGCCATGCATCAACAGTTACGGCGCTCCGCGAAAGCATAGGCAGCGGTGCCATGACCAATGACATTCCCAGCATTAAAGATTCGGATCTAATATTTATCATTGGATCCGACACTGAAAGTGCTCATCCCATTATTGCTTCACATATTAAGCTGGCAATAAAGGATCATGGTGCACGCTTAATCGTTGCCGACCCTAAAAGAGTCTCAATCGCTGATAAAGCCCAGCTTTATGTTGCGCAAAAGCCAGGCACAGATGTGATGCTGTTGAATGCAATTATGCAGCAGATTATCAAGAATGATTGGCATGATTTAGACTATATTCAACAGCGTGTCGATGGCTTTAGCGACCTTTTTGATGAAGTGATGAGCGATGACTATAGCCCTGAAAATACTGCAATAATCACCGGGGTAAAAGCAGAAGATATCGTTGAAATTGCTCGTTTCATTGGCACCGCTAAAAAAACCGCTATTTATTATGCGATGGGGATTACCCAACATACTTCTGGCCATGACAATGTCACAGCAATCTCTAACTTACAGTTACTTTGCGGCAATATAGGGATGAAAGGCGCTGGTATAAACCCTCTGCGTGGCCAAAGTAATGTACAGGGCGCTTGCGATATGGGCGCGTTGCCTAATTACTTTAGTGGTTATCAAAAACTGGATGACCCGTTAGTCCAAATGCGCTTTAGAAAAGCTTGGGGCAAAGACGATCTGCCATCAGAGATAGGAGTGTCGGCCACCGAGATGATGCAGGGGTTGACCCATGGTTCACTCAAAGCCCTATATGTCATGGGTGAAAACCCAGTACTGAGTGACCCAGACCAAAAACATGTACTTGCAGGTTTAAAGGCCTCAGAGTTCATCGTAGTACAAGATATTTTCTTAACCGAGACTGCCGAGCTTGCTGATGTGGTATTGCCTGCCGCTGCGTTTGCAGAAAAGCTAGGGCACTTTACCAATACCGAACGCCGAGTGCAGCAGCTACTCCCAGCGGTGACTCCTCCTGGAGAGGCCAAGAACGACTGGGAGATAATTCAACTTATTGCCAAACAAATGGGTGAAGACTGGCATTATCAAACAGAAAGACAGATCTGGCATGAGATAACCGAAGTCACGCCGCAGTATCGTGGTATTACTTGGAAAATGATCGACAGTGAAACGGCCAATGGTCGCCAAGGATTGCAGTGGCCTTGCCCAGCTGAAGGTCACCCAGGAACGCCAATACTGCATAACAAGCAGTTTACCCATGGCAAAGGCCAGATGCGCCCAGTGCAATATAGACTCCCGGCTGAAATGCCGTGCGCTGAATACCCACTGATACTGTCTACAGGGCGCTTACTCGAGCAGTTCCATACCGGCACACTCACCCGTAAAACCCCGGGGCTTAATGAGCTTGGCAAGCCCAGAGTGATGATCTCGGTATTTGACGCAGAGCAACTGCAAATACACAACGGCGACAGACTTAAGTTGTCGACCCGGCGTGGTGAGATTGAGATAGATGCGTTTGTGACTAAACGTGCGCAAGCCGGTGTTATCTTCTTGCCATTTCATTTTGCAGAGTCCGCAGCCAATAAACTCACTATTAATGCCTTAGATCCCGTTGCCAAGATCCCAGAATTAAAAGTGTGCGCTGTAAAAGTTGAAAAGGTGATGGTAGTCGAATCAGCCTAGGGGCTGATATCGCCACTGAGCGATTACTGATATCAAAAAGCCGCAGAGAATATCTGCGGCTTTTTAGTAGCACGATGAACGCTTACGTTATCATTTAACGTTAAGTGATGACCGCAGAAATTAAGCCACCAGAAATTGCAAAACCCGCCACCAGAATAAAGATGTTGGGCTTGAATATTTTAAACAGACCAAAACCTAATATCACCAGTGCCATATCCAATGGCGACAGTACAGCACTGCTAAAGATTGGGTTATAGAGGGCCGCTAACAAGAACCCCACCACACACGCATTAACTCCGGCGATAGCCCCCGTTATCTTAGGTCGACTACTAATCGCATGCCAGCTTTTAAGCGCGACTAACATCAACAAAAATCCAGGTAGGAAAATCGCTAAAGTCGCCACGAGTGCACCAACTAACGGTTGCGACACCCAAATTTCAGCACCGAGAAAGGCCGCCAACGCAAACATAGGTCCAGGGACTGCTTGTGCCAAGGCATAACCCGTTAGAAACTGATCGTTATTGATGGTGTCACCAATACTCGATTGCAGTAAAGGCAAGACCACATGCCCGCCACCAAACACCATGCTACCCACTTGATAAAACTGACTGAATAACTCGGTAAGATTGCTAATTCCTGCTTGCGTAGATAGGCCTATTGCCACTAAAGATGCGATCAGCAAACCCGCGAAAAGACTCAACCAAAAGAAATTCAGCTGCACAGGTGCTTGTACTGGAGGATGTGTATCGCTGTCGTCAGTCGCTGAGAGGTAATAGCGGCCAATAATGGCAGCGATTACCAATAGTGAAAATTGAATCAGCATTGCAGGTTGCAGTAAAATCACCACGCAACTAAATACCATCAATAACTTCGCTTGTTTACGTTGGCAAAATTGCTTAAACATAATCAAGATGGCATCAGCCACCACCACCACGGCCAACAACTTAAGGCCATGTATCACGCCTTGATCCATTGAATAGTCCAGCCATTGACTGCTGGTTACCGCTAATAAGAAAAGTAAAATAAACGACGGCAGCGTGAAACCTAAAAAAGCAGCAAGGCCGCCTAATAAGCCGCCTCTATGATAACCAATAGCAAAACCAACCTGGCTCGAACCTGGGCCAGGCATAAACTGGCTTAGCGCCACCAGACTGGCATAGTGCTTATCATCAAGCCATTGCAGCTCCTGCACAAATGTCTGTCTAAAATAGCCTATATGAGCCGCTGGCCCGCCAAACGAGATTAAACCAAGAGAAAAAAATCGAATAAATATCTGTAGCATGGTCAACTTCCAAAGTGAAAACGGCCAAAGAATATGACATAAAGATGACAGTTTAATGAAGCGCCCAGCACAAAGCTAAATTAGTTTTAGCGACAAAGCTTAATGGGCTTAATCCAGTTGCAATTGATTGAAGTCTGCCAATGCATTACGGCTGCCAATATGCGACTCAAGCCATCCAAGCACTTCGACAGCGGTGGTTCGATAAGTCGTCAGTTTGCCACCATAGAGTGTGAGCAGATGCGGATGCGATGAGCTGGTTTGCTGCAAAGTGTCACGGGGGCGATCAAACGCATTTCCTTGCTGCTTTGGCAGCACTCGCACTCCACAGAAGGTTTCCAAAATACGAGATTTCAGACTGTCGACATCCCCCATAGATGGAAAATAATGGCCATAAATACCCAGTAAATAATCCACTTCGGATTCAGTGGGCGTTGGTCGTCCCGTCATTTCATCAAGCACGACTTCGGTGGTGCCAATCAGTGTTTTGCCATTCCATGGCATCACAAAAACAACCCGTTTATCGAAACAAGACTCAAGATATAAGATGCCATCGTTTGCCGCTATATCCAGTAATAAATGGCTACCTTGCACCCATTCGATAGGTACTGGTGACACGACAGGCGTCACACAATTAAGTACATCATTAACCCAAGGCCCAGCGGCATTCACCACCGCAAGCGCTTCGACTTCATGTTGTTGCCCTTGGCATTCATAACGCACAACACAATGTCTTTTCTGGTGCTCTATTTGGATACATTTAGCATGTTCAAGTACATATGCGCCCATACTACGCGCATTTTTCACCACAGATTCGGTGAGTCGTTTATCGTCTGTTTGCGCGTCCCAATACTGGTAAAGCGCTTTAAGCCCGTCAAGTTTAAGCCCCTTTATTTTTGCCCAATGCACTGACGGAATAGACTTAAATTGGCCTAGAGAATCAAAATTGCTCAGCATCGAATATAAGCTTAGCCCCGCTCTTATCGCTATAGAGCTTCTGCGACTATCTTCATAAACAGGAATGTAAAACGGAATAGGATTGACTAAAGAGGGCGCGAGTTTTAACAGTGCCCGACGCTCTGCAAGAGATTGCCTCACTAAAGCTAGCTGGCCAGTCTCTAAATAACGTAAGCCACCATGAATAAGTTTGCTGGAGTTAGCAGAGGTTTGACCGGCAATCACGCCCTTTTCCAATAACGTGACACTGTATCCCGCTGCAGCCGCACACTGAGCAATGCCTGCACCATTAATACCACCACCAACAATAACTAGATCAACTGCTGACATTTCACCTCCTTATGTAAAACCTAACCTACTTGGCATCGAACTTAAGTCGCAACTAACATTCTCGCTTCCTTGAGTATTATCTGAATTGCCGGCAGTCACAACTATTAACCGCATTACCATTCATCTCAAACGGCACAGCTAACCCCCTTTACCCCTTTGAATGGCTAAGTTCGGTGTAGATATCATCACAAAGTGATTTTAACTGGCTCAACTTTTCAACCGAAGTTTTTAACTGGCACATCATCTGCTCTGGCACCTTTTCAGCTGCAAGTTTTAGCGTTCTCGCCGCATCAGTGATATGCAGCACTCGCACTCTTTCGTCGAGTTCACTGCGTCCTCTAAGCACCATACCTTTGACTTCCAAGCGCTTAAGCAGCGGTGTTAGCGTACCTGAGTCTAAGTGCAGCGCGTTGCCCAGTTCCTTCACACTGATGCCATCATTTTCCCATAGCACCATCATGACTAAATATTGTGGATAGGTAAGATCTAACTTTTCCAGTAAAGGTCGGTAAGCCCTCACCATCGCATTTGTTGCACTATACAGCGAAAAACACACTTGATTATCAAGGCATAGCGGATCGCGTGTTTGCTCAATTGACATTTATTTGAATCCTTTAAAACTTAATTGCGCACAATATACTTGCGTTAAACATAAAAATCGATATAAACTTGCTAGCAATTGAATTGTGCACAACCTAAATACTTAAGGATTTACCATGAAAACTATTTATCAAACAACTGCAAACGCAACCGCTGGACGTAACGGTGTCGCTAAAACAGAAGATGGCCTACTTAATGTCAATCTTAGCTACCCAAAAGAGATGGGCGGTGCGGGCAATGCGACTAATCCAGAACAGCTTTTTGCAGCCGGTTATGCGGCATGTTTCTCCAACGCCATATTACACGTTGCACGAGAGCAAAAAATAGTCATCAATGCTGCACCCGTTAGTGCAACCATAGGGATTGGTGCTAATGAGTCTGGCGGATTTGCACTGACTGCTGCACTGACGATTGAACTCGACCTTGAACAAGAGTCGGCGATAGAATTGGTGCGTATCGCTCACCAGGTTTGCCCTTATTCGAATGCTATCCGCAATAATATTGATGTTAAATTAACCGTGAATCAACAAGTATTAAAATAATTCATCTGGCTAGAATACAGTCAATTTGTTGTCATAAAATGGGGCATTCATCAAAGCAGGCGAGTATTGCTGGGCGACCATTTTATGACGCTTTACCTAAACAAGATCCTTACCATACTTTAGTCGTAACTAAAGCGTAAAAGATCATTGCAATCAATGCCGCAATAACATAAATTCCTCTGCATAAAATCAAGGAACATTCTGCTAAAACTGATTTTTAAAGACTTATATTTTACAAAGGAATGCTAAAAAATGAAGTTTATAGTCATAATTGGCTTTATCATCGCCAATTTAACTGCAGTCAATGTGATGGCACAATGCGGCGAAAAAACACATATTGCCGATATCCCCTATGCGAAAAACAGCTCTTACTTCAGCACTGAATATAGCGTTCAACTTGACGACATAATGGCTCACTATCAGTCGCTATCGGGTTATCTGTTGCTAGAGTTTAAATTGAACAAAGTGCAACATAACGAAGACGTCAAAAATTACAATAAATGGCTAGCGAGTAGAAGGATTGATCGGATTAGAACTTACTTGAATAATGCTGCTTATCCAGCGCCGATTATTAGCCGTATTTTAACCGCCAGCAACCAACCCGAGCGTTCTGTTGCCATTATCTGGTGTGACACACAAGTCAATGACACCACCCCTCAGGTAGCAAAGTTCAGTGGAGTCACTCCTAACTCTCAATAAGCCAAAATATTCGATAAAGCTAGCTGAACAGGGGTTAAATCATCATCGAGTCAACAAGCTTGATGATTAGCCCTTCGACGAAAGCAATAGCTACCGCCCGATCTACCAAAACGTGTTATTAACACTAAAACAATCAATCATAAGCCTCTTATTTATTCCAAGCTGAAGTAACTGATTATAAAATAAGTTAAAAGTTTCAAAATATTATTAAAAATCGGTGGTTGTTCCCAAAAGTGATTTATTCGAGAATTCGCCCACATATTTGACACATTAATTTATCAATTAGGCCTCAATTCAGTAAAGTATCTAATACCAATCGATTCAATCACGCTTCTTCTGCCCATTTGGAGTTCCTATGGCCAAATATATTTTACTCTTAGTGACACTGCTATTTTCGAGCTTCGCACTCCCCACCTTTGCTGCCTCGGCAACAGAACAACCCACCGTTTGGCATTACACTAATGATGCAGGAGAGCTAAAAGTTAAGCTGTATTTTTTCTGGTCACAAACCTGTCCACACTGTAAAGAAGCACATCCCTTTATTGATAGTTTGCCTGAACGTTATCCCTGGATTGAACTTGAAGATCATATGATTTCAGATCCAGAGACGATGACGATTTGGCAAGAAATTGCTAAACAAACCGGCACAGAAGCTCGCTCAGTCCCTTACTTTGCCAGTGGAAAAAAAGCCGTCATCGGTTATAGCAGCCAAGCCGTAACCGGAGAATTTTTAGTTGATCGTTTAAAATCATATTACATTTCACTTGGGGGGAAACTCACAGCAGAAACCGCCAGTACACATGCGGCTGACACACCAGCCAGCTCTGGGGCTTTCTTTGAAACCTGCAGTGAATCTGCCAGCGCTGGCACTTGTGATTTAGGGATTGATAGCACTAGCGAAATTAGCACATCAGATGTGCAGCCAGTTGAGTTACCCCTTATCGGAGTCGTTCACCCTGAACAGATGTCATTACCGCTGCTAACGGTGGTACTCGCGGGCGTTGATGCATTTAATCCATGCGCATTCTTCGTATTACTGTTTCTTTTATCTATCATGGTAAATGCAAAGAGTCGCACTCGAATGCTGATTGTGGGTGGGATTTTTGTCTTCTTTTCCGGTTTTATCTATTTCATTTTCATGAGCGCATGGCTCAATATATTCCAACTCCTCGGCGCGGGAAGCGACGGTGGCTGGATTATTCTAGGTGCGGGTATGCTCGCCCTTGTTGCCGGAGCGGTGAATATAAAGGACTACTTCTTTACTAAAGGAGAAGTCACCTTATCGATGTCAGCCGAAAATAGAACTGGCCTTATCAAGCGCATGGGTAAACTCACCAGTGCTAGCAGCATGACCGCAATGATTGCCGGTACCGTAGTGCTGTCTATTCTTGCTAACGCTTATGAATTACTGTGCACAGCTGGCTTTCCAATGATCTATACCAGTGTGCTTTCAATGCACGATCTTCCGGCAATGGAACGCTATATGTACCTTGCGTTTTACAACATTGTTTATGTGATCCCACTGGCCATTATCGTCATCGCTTTTAGTGTCTCTTTAGGAAAGCGTAAGCTCACTGAAAAAGAGGGACAGACCCTAAAATTAATGTCCGGCATTATGATGGTGGGTCTAGGAGGAATGTTGGCAATTGATCCTACGGCTTTACAGAATGTGGTATTGGCGATTGGGCTTATCTTAAGCTCTATTGTTATCACCTTTATCATCACTTTTACCCGCAAAGCGATTGAGAAAAAAAACAAAGCAAGTTCGGCTAAGTAGTACGGGATTCGGCGTTACATACTGTAACAAGGAAACACTTAAGCGATAGTGTGTAGCGCCGATATAACATTAAATCCCTATATCACGAGTCCACTATGAGTATTTCATTATCAACCCCAAACCTTGAGCCGAATATGAGTCATGGCAGCGTAGGTTTAAAAGTTGCACAGATGTCAAAAGAGCAGCAAAAAATTGAGGGCGATATTGCGCTTAAATTGATTGAGTCTGCTTTGCCACAAACGGCACCAGCCCCTGTTGGAAATACAGGGCATATCATTAGCACTAAAGCCTAGTACTAATAAAGAGCGCTAATGCTTAGTGTTCTGCTCATCGCTACAAACCGTATTTCTACCGGCTGATTTAGCGCGATACAACATGCGATCAGCCATTTTAACAAGATTGTCTTTACTCATCCCTTGCTCCCACTGAGCAATACCTTGCGATAATGTGACCCATTCTGAGACATCAGAACAGGGGTGGATTAGTTCGGCTTCTGCTAGCAAGCTTTTGACCTTTTCTGCCACGCGGGTAGCACCAAGCAGATCAGTATTGGGCAAGGCGATAACAAACTCCTCACCACCATAGCGTGCAACGAGATCTCGAGGGCGGCTAACCGCCGCGCTGATAATCTCAGCGACTTTAACTAATTGGTCGTCGCCCGCTTGGTGTCCCAATGTGTCATTTAGGCGTTTAAAGAAATCAATATCGAGTAAAATAATCGATAATGCATGGTTATTGCGTTCAGATGCACGGAGCTCTTGCGCCAATATTTCATCAAAGTGACGACGATTACTGATATTCGTCAGGCCATCAATAAGCGCTAACCGTTTAAATTGTTTTAGTAACTTTTGCTTTTCGAAATCTTGAATGACCGCCTTAACGAACCATCCAGAAATGATCTTTTGCCCTGACATGATAATAGCCAGTACACAGACAAACTTGATAAGTGGAAATACCGGCGCGTCAGGATACTCATTCAATCGATAAAAACAGGAAAACAGCAAGAAGGGTAAAACCGCCAGTAACATCACTTTGCGATTGGGAAGCAGCGCAAATACAAATACCAACGCAAGAATATCGGCGAGCAACTCAATACCCGGCAGTGGCCTACTGGACAGTTGCACTAAGCCATAGAGCAAATAACACCAAGCCACCACTAACAATATCAGGAAGGTATAACTCTGTTGACTCGTCACGTCATTCCAAGCCAATAATTTCATCACAAAAAAAACGACTACTAATACCGTAACGGGCGCTAACTCAGGCAAGATATCTTTGATGTTGTAGAGATCATGAGCGAAAAAATAAATGTTTAGTATGACCACTACCGCTAAAAACAACGTCATATACATCGCCCAAAAAATACCTTGTTGAAGAATATTTTGAGTTTCGATTTTAAGCTGATGTTTATATTGATTGCTATTCAGGGCAATTCTCCACCGATGAGGCACTTATAGCCTCTATGTTAGTTGAATTTCTCAATAAAAAAAGCCAGTAAATACTGGCTTTATACTTATTTTGTCAGCAATTATGCCGCGATAGATTCATCGACATCGTGGCGAATAAGGTAATCAAATGCCCCTAATGACGCTGTTGCCCCACTGCCCATCGCGATAATGATCTGCTTATAAGCGGAGTTTGTCACATCACCCGCTGCAAATACACCTGCAAGAGAGGTTTCTCCTTTAGCATCAACAAGGATTTCACCACGCGCCGTCATGTCGATGGTTTCTTTAAGCCACTCAGAGTTAGGCACTAAGCCGATTTGAACAAATATGCCATCCAGTTCGACATGATGAGTCTCTCCCGTCGCTCTATTGGTGTAGTTCAAGCCGTTCACTTTCTTGCCATTACCAGTCACTTCCGTTGTCATTGCTTGAGTGATTATTTTAATGTTGCCCATTGAGTTTGCTTTACGCTGCAGTACATCGTCGGCGCGCAGTGTGTTATCAAACTCTAATACTGTCACGTGCTCAACAATATTGGCTAAATCAATCGCAGCTTCGATACCAGAATTACCACCACCAATAACCGCCACACGTTTACCTTTAAACAGTGGACCATCACAATGTGGGCAATAAGCAACGCCGCTGCCACGGTACTCTTGCTCGCCAGGCACATTCATTTCACGCCAGCGGGCACCTGTTGCTAATAATATTGTTTTGCTGCGTAGCACCGCACCACTTTCAAGCGTCAGCTCAAATAATTCACCAGACTTGAGGCTTAATGCACGTTGGTTATCCATAATATCAACATCATATTCATGCACGTGAGCTTCAAGATTCGCCACCAGCTTTGGCCCTTCAGTCGCTTTTACTGAGATAAAGTTTTCAATACCGACAGTTTCAGCGACTTGGCCACCAAATTTATCAGCAACAATACCGGTACGTAAGCCTTTACGCGCAGCGTAAATGGCAGCCGATGCTCCAGCGGGCCCACCGCCAACGATTAGGACTTCGAATGGCTCTTTTTCATTAAGTTGCTCAGCTTTTCTACCTGCTGCATTAACATCTAGTTTATTGAGAATTTCAACGGTACTAATGGCACCCATTGAGAACTGATCGCCATTTAAGTACACCGAAGGCACTGCCATAACGTTGCGTTCGTTCACTTCGTCTTGGAATAACGAACCATCTATCATCACGTTAGTTATTTTAGGGTTAATCGCCGCCATCATATTTAGCGCTTGCACCACTTCAGGACAAGTTTGGCAACTCAGCGACACGTAAGTCTCGAAGTGATATTCACCCGGTAACTGACGAATTTGCTCAATCACATCTTGCTCAAGCTTGATTGGGTGACCACCACTGTGTAACAAGGCTAATACTAAGGATGTAAATTCATGCCCCATTGGTAAGCCTGCGAAAGTAATTTGACTGGCGAGTTGCGGATTAATGACTGACATAGAAGGAGTACGTTCGCCGACCTTCTCAACGACTGAGATCAGCGGTGACAAGCTATCAATATCGGCGGCAAGCGATTTAAGTTCCTGCGCCTTAGCACTGTCATCAGCAGACACAACAAGCTCAACTGGGTGTTTGAGGTTCTGCAGGTAGGTATTCAGTTGATTCTTTACATTTGCATCTAACATGATGATTCCTAATTCTGAAAGCGTGACACATCGACGAAATGCTCTGTCGCTTGGGCAGATAGATTTCGACCTAAAAATAAAAGATGATGTTGAAAATAAAAAGATAACGGGTTTGATGTGTAAAAAGGGGTCAGCTCAGGTTTCAGGGGAGCCAAAGCTGACCAACTTACCTAATGTCTACTGATGTTCTAGATAACAAGCTTGAATATCAATACTGATAAACAGGCCGTTATCTAGATTTTCACGTTAATACTGCTAGTTAGATCTTACCAACAAGGTCAATCGACGGTGCTAGTGTTGCTTCACCTGGCTGCCATGCTGCTGGACAAACTTCACCGTCGTGAGTTGCAACATACTGAGCAGCTTGGATTTTACGTACTAGTTCAACTGCACTACGACCAATACCTAGGTCATGTACTTCAGCAACTTTGATTTCACCTTCTGGGTTGATAACGAAAGTGCCACGAAGTGCTAGGCCATCTTCTTCAATCATCACACCAAAATTACGTGTAATTGCGCCAGTTGGGTCACCAATCATTGGGTACTGGATTTTATTGATAGTGTCAGAACTTGAATGCCATGCTTTATGAGTGAAGTGTGTATCAGTCGACACTGAGTAAACTTCAACGCCCATCGCTTGCAGCTTCTCGTAATGGTCAGCCATGTCGCCTAATTCAGTTGGACAAACAAAAGTGAAATCTGCAGGGTAGAAGAAAACAACTGACCACTTGCCTAATAGGTCTTGCTCTGTCACTGAGTGAAAATCACCTTTATGGAAAGCAGTTGCAGAGAATGGCTTAATAGTTGAGTTGATAATTGATTGAGTCATGTAAAGCTCCGGTCTAATAATTTAAAAATAAATGGGATATTTCTATTTAATTCAACAAACTGAGATGAGTGATGATGAGTCTCTGTAAGCCAGTTCGTTTTCGATGTGAGAATAATAGCGGAGTGACGAAAATTAAGATAATGGATAAAACCTATTATCTTAATCTGTTTTACCGAATAGAAGTATAAGCGCCGAGCTCGAATGTAAAGGCAATCGTTCTATGCTATTTTCGATGGCGATCGATGCACCTTATGCACTAGGTGTTTTTATATGGCAATAGCCGCCGATAACGATTGACGGGGCTTTGTCACTCAACCGGGGGATTAACCTCAGCGAGATAAACAAGAAAGGTTTACCAATGATCGTTAAATACATTAACTGCCACGTTAAGCCTGCGTTGAAATCAACCTTTAGTGAAGGGCAGCGTTGCTGGCAACGTACTGCTGAGTCAGATGGTTTTATTGCTCAGATTGGTGGATGGCAAGACGACAGCGCTATTATCTTGGCTTTATGGGAGCGCAAAGAATCCGTTGAACATTTTATGCAGCTATCTCATGACGCTATCGCTGAGGACGCCAATCAACAAGATAGCTATAACAGTCTTGAGGTTGATTACTTGCAGCAGGTTTTAGACATTCCCGGCCATCACAGCGCACTCTTGGCAACTCGCGGGTCCGCTACCCCTTCGCCAACATCACTAACTGCACCCGATCAGGCATTGGCAGCAGAGTTAATGAAGAGTGCGCAGTTTATTGGTATTACCCAGTGCAATGTCACAGCAGACAAGGTTACCGACTTTATCCAGCAGCAAATCAACTTGTGGAATCCGGCAATGGCAGCGGTGACGGGCATGCTTGGCGGCATGCTATTACGTTCAAGCTCAAAGGGTAACCCGTTTGTAGTGATCACTTATTGGTTAACCGAAGCCAGCCACCAACACTATATGCAACACGTATATCTCGACATCCAAGCAATCGCGAATCAAAAGTCGTTAACTGAGCACGTACAGGACCATCAATTGAAAGTCGAACCTCACTGGCGCTTCGCTCACCCTTAAATAGATCTGTAGCTACGTTCGAAAGTGGATAAATCCAGGTCCGTTGGGTATAAACAGCTTACTTCCATAAATCAAAGCGGGTAAGCGAACGGGCCAATGGGAAATCCAATTGGTTCGATAATGCTTGTGCGTGATGTTTTAATGCGCTCGAGCTGATGTCACGTCTGGTTTTCCCTGCAATAACAACCCAGTTAGCACTGCCTGTAAGACAGGCTCTTACCTCAACAAAATGCAGTTCAAGATAAGCCAGTAATTCCCGATTCTTGCTATGTTCCTTCCAACAATTCAACACTAGGTAACCATCGGCTTTTATCAACGCTGCACATTGGGCGATAAATGATTCAGATACCTGTGCCACATCAACACCTTCAGCGCTATAAATATCAGTGAAAATGATATCAACCCGTTTGTGATCGCCAAGCGCTAAAAACTGAGTCGCATCTTGATTAATCACTTTCAGCTTTTTGCTTAACGGTAACTGAAAATAGCGTTTAGCTAAGTCAATCACATCAGCCCTGAGCTCAACAGCGGTCAGCTTAATCCCTGCATCAAAATGGCGTAATGCATGGATAAGTCCCCCACCACCGAGTCCGAGTACAATGGCACTTTTAGGTTGGCTATACAGCAATACTAATAACATGGCTTGCACGTAAGTATGTTGCGGAATATGTGGCGCAGCTTTAAGTAATTTACTTTGCTCGTCGTTTTCACCAAAGGCCAAAATTCTCGACTCTTTATCATCTAAAACAATAAGTGGGCCATACTCATCTTCGGTTTGGTGTAATACTTGGTAATCAGACATGCGCTCTCCATTAATAAGGCCGCTATTATGCGTGAAACTGAACGGCAATAGAATGCCCTGTAATAACCGTTATGTTCCGCTGACAGTGCCACCAGCGCATACGCAATAACAACCACAACATGAGTACCACCAATTAATCACAACTTAACAAGTAATCAAGCGTTGCCCCAATGCCGTTATCACCCCACCAAAATAGATAACACACGCAACAATGATGATAAATGACGAACATTGAAACGTGACAAGGTTCTCATTTCATTTTTAACTAATACATACAATCTGCATCCCGCTTAAATCACTTGAATTTATAAATGAAAAAGAAAATATCCGCGCTTGCATTAACCGCAATACTGACCAGCCAACTTAGTGGTTGCATGGGACAAATGGGCTTAAGTCAGATGGTCACTAAAGGCAACTTAAGTGCCGTTGATAACCGCTACGGTCGTGCAGGTCTATTTGTGTTAATGAGCCCTCTGTACGGTATTGCGGCAACTGCAGATCTATTTATTATTAATAGCGTGGAGTTCTGGACTGGCACCAACCCAGTAACAGGTCGCTCGCCAGCGGTTGTGGATATGCCAGTAGAAGCCATTTTTAAGGTCAATCAACATTTAAATAGCGATTTGACCACAGCGCCCCTACCTGAAATAAAACTCACTAGCGCAGCACTAGAAGCCAAAGATGAAAACACCCTGTTGATGACCTTGTTATATGAAGATGGCAGTCAACAAGTGATGTCCGGGATCAAGCAAAATGAGCATGTCGACTTTTACTTGGATAATGCGTTTATTACCCGAGTGAGCCTAGAAGAGCTAGCCGCTTACCAACAAAGCTAATCTTAGCGATAAGCGCCCCAAAGGCGTCGCAAATAAAAAGGGCGATCAATCATCGCCCTTTTTACGAGTAAAGCTGAACTTAGAAAACTATTTCAACGTCCGCTGAAAAAATGCCACGGCTTTAAGGTACATTTCCAATGCAATCGCAGGATCATATCGCTCCCCTTCATCACGCATAAAGGCATGCTGTGCATTGACCTCTATCCAACTAAAGTTGCGTTCAGTCGCCTCAAGCTTAGCGTAAAGAAGCTTACGCCCTTCACTCGATACATGCGGATCTTGCTTACCAAAAACCATCACTAATTCTGCCGCAATATCTGCAGTACGCGATAGTGAGTCGTTACCTTTTTGGCTGGGTAATGTATTGGAATGAATATCGGTTGGATATAAACAGAAAGCGCCAAGAATATCAGGATTAAGCGCAGCGCGATAAGCTAAGTGCCCGCCAAGACAAACTCCCATACTACCAACCTGGCTGCTGCAAAAACTCAAGCTTCGAGCAAAATCAACTAAGGCTTCTGTGTCACTATCGTGTTGCTCTAACGGCTTAGCAAATTTATCGGCATTGCCTTTATCTTTACCAGCTTCATCGTAGGCCAGCACAGTACCAATCGAGTTTAGTTCATGAAACACTTCTGGTACCAGCACTACAAAGCCATGTCCAGCGAGTATGGCTGCAGCACGCGCTATTGGCGCTGTTTGTTGAAATATTTCAGAGTAGAAGATAATCGTTGCAAACTGACCTTCGCAATCAGGGCGATATAGATAAGTTCGCATAGTGCCTGTAGCAGTCGAAATATCATGGGTTTCTTGAGTGATGATCATCGGCTTTATTCCTTAGATTCAGTCATAGAAGCTAATTTGCTACGTGAAAGCAAACTCTGTTCTATTATGTCTTTCTATTGGGCAATTTCAGCCTCTAGCCTAAAACAACTCACTATTTTTAGCCACAAAAAAGCAGAATCGACTTATGTGCTACTAACACAAAAGAGAATTCTGCTATTTGTTTAACGGACTCGCTATTAAAACAGTTCGTTAGGGCACTTCTCACCCGCTAATAATTGCTTAACATTGGTTAGCGTAGTAGCAGCAATAGCCCCTAGCGCTTCTTCCGTTAAGAAAGCCTGATGCCCTGTAAAGATAACATTGTGGCAAGCCGATAAACGTCTAAACACATCATCTTGAATAATTTCGCTCGATTTATCTTCGAAAAACAACTCTTTTTCGTTCTCGTAGACATCAAGTCCTAATGACCCCAATTGACCCGTTTTAAGGGCTTCCATCGCATCTAGCGCGTTGAGTAGCCCACCACGACTGGTGTTTATCACCATCACTCCGGGCTTCATTTTAGCAAAGCTTTTTTCACTCAATAAGTGATGGTTGTCTTCCATCAATGGGCAATGAAGGCTAATCACATCACAGATAGGGTACATCTCATCAAGCGTGACATACTCAACGCCTAAGTCGATCACTGCCTGGCTCGGGTAGGGGTCATGTGCAATCACCTTACAGCCAAAACCCTGCAGGACTTTAATCGTCGCAAGACCTATTTTACCCGTACCAATCACACCAACGGTGCGACCATGCATATTAAAACCCACCAAGCCCTCTAGTGAGAAGTTGGCATCACGGGTACGTTGGTAAGCTTTATGAATTTTGCGATTCAAAGTCAGCATCAAGGCAACGGTATGCTCGGCGACTGATTCCGGCGAATACGCAGGAACGTTGACCACTTTCATACCTAAACGCTCTGCTGCTTCCAATCCAACATTGTTGAAGCCAGCGCAACGCATCGCAATAATTTTAGTGCCACCTTTTGCCAGCTCCACCAAAACCTCTTCGCAAAGAGAGTCATTAACAAAAGCACAGATCACTTCAAAGCCTGCGGCCAACTTTACCGTTTGCATGCACAAGCGGTAATCAAAATATTCTATATCAGCACCGAATGCACTATTGGTGCGGTCAAAATGCTGCATATCGTAATGCTTAGCGCTAAAAAAACCGATTTTCATTGCAGAACCTTATCCAAAATAAGTAGATAATATGGAGAGTAAGTTTATGTGATATTGGGAACTTTGTCGCGCGAGCCCTTAAATGTGTTTTAAAAGGCAGATAAATAAAAGCGAGCTCCTGACAGCTCGCTTACCCGCTTAATCATGTTTAACCGCAGGCAGAGGACTGCGCCAGTGTTAAACCTTTAGGATTGATGTAGCAATGAATTGTTAGCTATCCGTAGAGATTTAAGCAAGTAGCAGTACGTTATCACTATACATTCGGCAGTATTGCTCGTTAGTTCACATTTATTATGTTCAATGTTATGCCTTAAAACTGATATCCAAGCCATTTAGAAATAGCAATTGCTATAAGATCAGCTTGTGATTGATCGCGATAATCAAGCTGTGATCAATCTCAGCTTATCTTTAGGGCAATTACTGATAAGCTTTGCCTAAATAGAAAGGAGCACGCAATTTATTATGGCTAGAAAAGCACTCTCAGAAAAACAATTTTTGGTCCAACGTTTTTCCAAAACCACATTACGTGCCATCCATATTTTAGGGGTCACGGGTGCGGGCGGTGGCATTTTGATGCACGTCCCCCAAGATCAATGGCTCGTTTACTGGATTATGGCCATGAGCACGGGGGCCGCAATGATGTTGTGGGAAGTCGTTCGTGACTGGCGCTGGCTCATTCAATTAAAAGGTGTACTCACAGTTGTTAAACTAGGACTGCTCTGCCTATTCATCCCTTTTGCCACTTATAAACCTGAACTGCTGATCACGGTTGTGTTATTGTCGGTTATTGTCTCCCACGGGCCCGCAAGCCTCAGACACTTTTCAATCGTACACGGACGCAGAATTGATGGAAAAAAAGAAGTTAAAGGCTAATGCCGCACCGCTAATTAGCCAGTTTACTGAACTAAAAGACTTTGTCGCCGCCAGTAGCCATGTGCTTGACTTAGCCTGTGGCACCGGTCGAAATGGCAACTGGTTTGCGCAGCAAGGTTGCCACGTTACCTATTTAGATCGCGATTTAAACAGGCTTCAGCTGAGTGATAACACTGCAGAAGTCGAGTTATTGCAATGGGATCTAGAAGCTGACGACGCGCACACTCTGCCTGCTAACACTTATGATGTAATCGTGGCCTTTAACTACTTACACCGGCCACTCTTCTCACAGATAATGGATGCTATAAAGCCTGGAGGCCTCATTATCTACGAAACATTTACCACCCAACAAGCCACCATCGGTAGACCACGCAATCCAAATTTCTTATTAAAAACCGGTGAATTGAAAGCTTTATTTGCTAACTGGCGCTGCCTACATTACTCTGAGGGTCTGCTTGGTGAATTAACCAACGCAAGTTATAAAGCGCAGATAATCGCGCAAAAACCTCTGTAAGCACTGCTAAAGGATTGATAGCAATTTATGTTTCCATACCCTGAACACTACCGCGTTGCTGCACCTCCGATTATTACCGGGGCCATGGTTGTATGGGCACTATTAAGTCGCTTAGTATTTGGTGATGCCAGTACCTATAGCCTTTATCCACTATTAGCCCTATTTCCACTGGTCATATTATTGCACCTGATACTTATATGGGATGCCAGAAGTATGGGCCGACTCGATCAATCTTTCTATGCACTCGTGCATTGTTCACTTGCCTTCGTGGTATGGACTTTTTGCATCATGCACGTCAACGGTCATGGGTTCTCTTAAGCCTTCCTCCTTTGGCGTCAATCGGTACTGTTACGTTAACGCCCCTCAAGCACAGCCATGCCCTACATATCTGCGTATTATGACCCCTTTATGATATTTCAGGGTGAATCTGCTTGCATGGAGAACAGCCAAAGAGGTATCTTTGCGGCGCATTTTTAAAAAGGTTCTACCATGACTGATTTCGTATATGCTCCGCCCACATCGCCTTGGCTCGACATTTTGCACCAAGACAAAGATATTATGGTGCTCAACAAGCCTTCAGGCTTATTGTCGGTGCCTGGTCGCGCGGCTGAACATCATGATAGTACCTATAGCCGTGTACTCGCCGAATATCCAGACGCTAAGATAGTGCATCGACTTGATATGGCCACCTCAGGCGTCATTGTGGTAGCGCTGCTGCGCAGCGCTGAATCTGAATTAAAGCGACAGTTTAGAGACAGAGAAACCGCAAAAACTTACTATGCGCGCGTTGCAGGTCATGTAAAAGCCGACACTGGCACTGTTAACCTACCTTTGATTTGCGACTGGCCTAATCGACCTAAGCAAAAGGTTGATCATCAAATTGGCAAGGCATCACAAACTCATTATGAGGTTATCAGCCGTGCCAAGCGCTCAACACTGGTAAAGCTCACCCCCATCACCGGTCGCTCTCATCAGCTACGAGTGCATATGATGGCGCTAGGTCATCCGATTTTGGGTGATAACTTCTACGCGGACCCTTTAGCAAAACGTTTAGCACCACGCTTATTACTGCATGCCCAATCGCTAACCATTACTCATCCATACTCGAAAGAGCCAATGACATTTAGCTGTGAAACACCTTTTATGTCGGCGGAAGCAGAACAGTAAATCCTTAGGGAAATACTGAAAAGACTAGATTATCAATATAAAAATACGTAAATTGTTTTAATTCACTTTAAAAAATATGCGTATTTATTATGGAAACCTCATTTCAAAGAGATTCACTCGACAACCAGATCCTTTCTGCACTGATGAAAGAAGCGCGAACCCCCTTTGCTGAGCTTGCCAAACGCTTTGGTGTGAGTGCTGGCACCATCCATGTTCGCGTCGAAAAAATGAAACAAGCCGGAATTATCACAGGAGCACAAATTACGGTTAACCCTAAAGCACTTGGCTATGATGTCTGTTGTTTTATCGGTATTAATTTGAAAAGTGCGGGTGATTACCCTGCCGCGATTTCAAAGTTAAATGCGCTAGAGGAAGTGGTTGAAGCGTATTACACTACGGGGAATTACAGCGTGTTTGTCAAAGTGATGTGCCAATCTATCGATGCCCTGCAGCATGTACTCATTAATCGCATTCAATCGATTGATGAAATCCAATCTACCGAAACCCTCATTAGCCTACAAAACCCAATCGTTAGAGCTGTAAAGCCTTAGTTTAAAAGTCGAATAATAAAAAAGGCTAACTCACGTTAGCCTTTTATTCAAATACCTTTAAACCTTATGACTTCAATTTACGTCGAATCCATACAACAGGTAGAAGCAATAGTCCTAACCAACCGAAAGAACCACCTTTATCAAGTTCTTCAGCCTGAGTAACCGATACAACTGTTGTCGCAGTGTCTGAATTACCATTTGAGTCTGATACCGTTAGCTCAAACGATAAAGTATCACCTTGGCTACCAACTTGAGGCGCTTCAAACATGAAAGACTCAGCTGCAGTATCAAACAAGACTGTTGCTCCGCCTGTTTGTAACCACTTATAAGTCAATTCATCATCATTACCATCATGTGATGCAGAGCCACTCATATTAACGCTAACACCTTCTACAACCCAGCTAGGTGAATCAGCAATAGCGACAGGAGCCACTTCAGTAACGCCGAACTTAAATAGCTCTTCAACTTCATCACCGTCAAAGCCATTGGTTAGCTTAAGTGCATAAGCCGAACCCGCTTTCGTCGGAATTAAGTCAAATCCAACTGACATGTTTTCGCCAGAAGCTGCCTTTTGAACAACAGTCCAAGAAATTGTATTTCCTTCTTGTTTACCATCGTTTGAAATATTAGCAACTTTATGGCCTGCTGACATTAATGCAGCAAATGTATACTCTTTATCTTCGTCGCTGAAATTAGGTTCAACATCGAAGCTAACACGGCTTGCAACTCCTGCTGGCATTGCATCAGACAGGTTTGCCATATGAGTAACATCATTCTTACGAGTAATGCTATATGGCAATTGAATCGCATTAGCACTAGCACCTGATTCTAAAATCAAGATACCTGCAGAGCTCTTATCAGTATCCCAATCAAATGTTAAGCTAAACTCACCATCTGACTCTTCAACCGACACTGATACATCATCGCTTAGCGATTCATCAGTTGCTAAAACAGAAGTGATACTGACGACAACGTCATCAGAACCGCCTGGTGTAGATGCTTTATAGCCATCAACGACAATGTAGTAATCGCCAGCTGGGAGGTTAGTGAAAGCGACAGATTCATCTGAGTTTGGACCCGCACTGCTGCCAATTTTCGTAAACGTAGCATCTAAAATACGAAGATCAACATCAGGCGCTGTCTCAGAAGAAGTTGAGAAGATAACGTTAGCTAAATCAGGAAGAGTAAGCCCAACATAATCCAATCCATCTTCAGCAACGTTCAATGTAGCAGGTTCGATTAAGTTAGTAGACTTATCATAAACACCCGCTTTAATGTTCGATAGATCATTTGAAACAAAACCAGAATAAGTCATGCTTCCTTCTTTACGACCTGCTGTAATAGCAAGGCTTGTAGGAAGGTTATCACCATGTGATTTAACTGCTACTGGCAATTTCGCTTCAGGCATACCGTCTGCCATAAGCTTGATATTGGCAAAGTTCCAACCAGCACTTGCTGCAGATACGTCAGCCTTTACTGTTAGCTCTTGTGTTTCACCCGCTTTCAACTCGAAAGACGCAGGCATTACTGAAAGCACTAGGCCATCAGTGACACCCATAGTGCTTGCTGTCCAAGTACCATCTTTTGTTGCTTTAACAGTACGTGTCCAACTGCATTCGCCAACACACTTTGCATTTGCCATTGTGACTAAGTTAATTTCTGAAGGCTGACCACCTAGAGCTGGGTCCGCTTTTACATAATCAACATAGCTTTCGTCCATGACAAGGCCTGCTTTGGCTGCAGCTTCTAAGTTTGCATAACCTGCACCCATATCAAAGAAGTCTGACGGTGTTACGCCATCATCTTTTAGTGTGTCTTGATTTGCAGTCATCATCAATGCAGATTGAACTTCAGCAGGCGTCCACTCAGGATGAATACTTGCTAGCAATGTTAACGAACCCGCAATATGTGGGCTAGCCATTGACGTACCGCTTAGAAAACCGTAATCGCTTGGATCTGGGTTTTGCTTAAATGCATCAGACTGGTCATTTGCATAAGCTGCAAAAATACTCACACCCGGTGCGGCAATTGATGGAGCAATCACGTTAGGAACAGATTTGTTTGGACCACGAGAAGTAAAGCTAGCAGCGATACGTGCAAGCTTTTCATCGTGTATCACTTCAGTACCTGTAATAGTACCAGTATGTTCAGCGCCACTTGCCATCCATGCTTTTAGCTCATCGCCTTTATTAGCATCGATATGGATTGCAGGAAGTACATGTGCATCAGCTACAACACTCGCAGCACCACCTTGAAGGTTCGCCAGCACTAATGCGTCAGCGCCACCAGCAAGGACGTTACGCCCTTTATCGACACGAGCAATTGCACCGCGATCACAAACAACAATTGAATTGTCAGCGAAAGTATCGGCAGGGAACGGCTCTAAGCACTGAGCTGGATCGCCATCTGGGTCATTGCTATTTTCAAAATTGCCAGCATAAACAAGAGTACCAGTGAATGCGCCCGTCATAGACTTACCAGTAAGCTCACCGGGTGCAGTTGTATCACCCCCCGAAAACGCACCAATATTTTTATCAGAGTAGTCACGATCATGAGTATAAGCAGCAACCGTCGTTAACCAAGGAGCATCACCTGGTGAACCCACTGTTTCCGGACCAGGACCTGAGTTACCAGCAGAAGTGGCAACATGGATACCTGCTTTACGAGCTGAAAGGAATGCTAGTGCATCGGCATCGTTCCATGGATTACTTGAACCGCCACCAATTGAATAGTTTAGCGCGTCAACACCATTTTCAATTGCGTGCTCCACTGCTAGTACTGTTAGCGACGGTAAACAACCCGCAAAACCAACATCATCATCTTCACCAGGTAAACATACTTGGTAAGAAACGATATTCGCATGCGGTGCAACTCCAGACATTGAAGCAAATACGACACCAGTATTACCACCATCAACGTCAGGGACATTGGTGTCTACAAGTACGTTACCCGCTGTAGTACCCGCGGTATGAGAACCATGGCCATTATGATCTTCACCGTTAGCAGGGACATCAATATCATAGTCTAAATAACCATCAGTCACTGCTGGCCAGCTATGAACACCAATCAGCTTATCATTACAAAGCTCTGCGAAATCACCAGCACAATCGCCAGAGTACACGCCTGGTCCCCATGGGTTTGAGTGATCATATTTATCGCCACCAACATCGGCAAATGAAGGATGGTCGGTGTTGATACCGGTATCAATGATACCAACAATCATTCCTTCGCCTTTACTTTCAGTACCTGTAGCCTCTCCGCTCCAGATTGCTGGTGCCTTGATAATCGCAGGGCCAGAGTCAGTCATTGTCTTACGTAGAATTTCGCGCTGGATGTTAGCAATTCCTGCAACATTAGCTAACTTAGCGGCTTGAGCTTGAGTCATTTCAACGACTAGACCGTTGTACGCTAATGTAGTTCTTTGCTTTACATTTAGCTCACCCAGTGCAGCAGTGGCTTTCTGAATCACGCTGTCTTGACGTGAATTCAGAAATGAACGGTAAGATTTTACATTGGCACTCGTAACATCTAACTTTCTATTTTTGCCTTGTACTTTCTCAACAGATGTCGCTTTATATCCCGCAATACCGCCTTGATAAAGCGCTACTGGATTTTCGATCAAACGCACAAAGTATCGATATGCACCTGAGCCTAAGTTAGCTTCTGGTGTAAAAATAGCGTTATTACGAACAATTTGATTTTCAGCGTATGACTTTGAATCTACGTTCTTAATTTGAACTCTAGCTTCCGCTGATTTTGAGAGAGTAATATTGTAGTCAGACGGCGCACTGATCGCACTCGCTGACATGGTGATTAGCGCAGTAGATACTGCAATTGCGATTTTGGTTTTCACTTGTCAATTCCTTAATACTTAAAAGTATTTTTTGTTATATCCTGCTTTGTTATGGTCCCTACTCTCCAACAAGAGGAAAGTTAACGCCAAATAACTTTCTGTAGCATATTCGACTGAGGGGGGAGCATTATTAACATAATAAAAACAAAGCGGCAAACATTTAATTAACAAGTATTACAAGTGGGAACACAAAGAAACCAAGCTGTAAACATTACATTACTTATAACTAACCTATTAATACTAGTTTCGTATAAATAACGAACTACTAATCGAAGATAATCGCTAGGTTTAGAGTATAAACAAAAAATGGATATCAGATTTATTTTCATAAAAACCTGAGCTTTAATTTAGCTCAAACACATTGGTCATCAGCTTGTATAGCTCAGTCCCTTGATAGACTGAAGCAGAAGCAAAGTGGAGGATGGGCACACAATCTTGTTCGAGGTATAGCGGGGTTAACTCCTCTTCAGTGCCATAACAATCAAGCCTTAATATATTGGCCAGAGGTTGATTAGCTTTTAACGGTTCGCCGGGTTGCGCTAAATACTCAACCATACCGCCTTTCGGTGAGTGATATTTTTTGTAGTCTTTCAGTAAGCAGCCATAACGTGCCATTACCGCAGGAGCCACTTGATCGGCCATCACGCCTCGATGACTCAAATAGGCTAAAATCCCCAGTGCATCTTCTCGGGCGTCATCCATATCGATACGCTCTTGGCTCGCCAGTTCCAATGTAAAAGCCGACACTGCTACATTCAATTCTCGCTCTTGTGTTGCGGCATACTCCACCAACTCCCACCATGGACAGAATGCGGCTTCATCCATCGCGCCACCAAAACTATTAGGCATAATTAAGCTATAAGGGATCGAGAAGAATTTAACCGAACTTTGTGCGTATTCAGGGCAATAAAGATGCTTACAAGACTTAGGCCCGGTATGTAGGTCAATCACTATGTCCGCTTGATGCGCCAACATTTGTAAGCTTATAGCCAGTCTTTTACCCGTTGTCACCCCCCAAGGGTTCGCCAAGTGAGCCTGGCAAGACGCTATAAGCTGTAGCCTAAAGGCTTGGTTGAGCAATTCATCACTTAAATGGCAATGCTCTGAGTACCAATTTGGGATATCTATCTGGTGATCTAAATATTCTCTGTTCCAATTAACACCGGTGATAGGATCAAAACGGCCTAGCGTAAATTCACCACTCTTTTGATTGATACCTAATGGATTTGCCAGCGGCAGTAAGGTGATCTCCCCCCGAACATCCATAGCTTCCAACTGTTTCATCAGCTGGAATATCACTGCGTTGCCTTGCACTTCTGCTCCATGAACATTCGCTTGCAAAAACACTTTTGGCGCAGATGGATCTTTTGCGGCCAGATGATACACAGGCACTCTCAACTCTTGCCCCGTCGCCAGTTCTCCGACGATTAAGCTAGATTGGGTAAATTGCATCATGTACAGTCTATTCCTTGGGTAAACAGTAATTAAGATTCAAACAGGTTTTCATGCAAAGCACGAATAACATCTGCAGCTTCTGCCTCTTCAACCAATACACACAGATTATGAGGGCTCGCACCTTGGCAGATCATTCGAACGTTATGCGGCTCTAATACTTCAAACACCCGGCGACATACCCCCGCCGTTGAAGCGATTCTATTACCAATCACAGCCACTAATGCCAAACCGTCTTCTACCCGCACGCGGCAATGCTGAGAGAGTTCTTGCAGTAAAGGCTCACTTAACAGACCGTTACCACTCGAGTCAGAGCCGGTTTTATCGAGTGTTAACGCCACATTCACTTCAGAGGTGGTGATGAGATCAACACTGATTTTATGCCGTGCCAACGTTGCAAACGTCTCCGCTAAAAAGCCTTGTGCGTGTAGCATTTGCAAGCTGTGCAGATTCAATAATGTTTGATCTCGTCTTACGGCAACTGCGCGATAAACTGGCTCGTCAGACACCTGATGTCGGATCCAGGTACCTCCTTGCTCTGGTGCCCAGCTAGATCCTACAAAGACTTGGATTTTTTGGCGTACTGCGGGCAAAATAGTGGCAGGATGCAGCACTTTGGCACCAAACGTGGCCATCTCTGCCGCTTCATTAAAACTTATCTCAGGTATAGGCTTAGCATTCGGGGCCAGTCTTGGATCCGTAGTATAGATCCCAGCAACATCAGTCCAAATCTCAACCGAGGTAGCACGCAGTGCTTCTGCAAGTAGAGCAGCGGAATAGTCACTGCCGCCCCTGCCTAATGTCGTTGTAGCCCCCTCAGCATCGGCACCAATAAACCCCTGAGTCACGATCACTTGCGATGCTAATAGAGGGGTTAAATACAGCGCTGCAAGCTCAGATATCGCCTCAATTTGTGGTTCGGCACGGCCATAGTGACTGTCCGTACGCATCACTTGCCTTACATCAAATGCTGAGGCCGAAGCGCCTTTTTCTCGTAATACTGCAGCAAAAAAAATCGATGAACACATTTCGCCTTGAGACAACAGCTCATCAACAACAGCCTTATGGCGAGTTAGCACTAGACGTTCAGCTAGATCTGAAATATGACTGAGTACCGCATCAATTTTGGCAGCAACATCACTTGGGTTCCCTAATCTATCGAGAATTTGATATTGAATAGAAGCTATCTGCTTAATTAACTGCTTACGATATTCATCCGTTGTTGTAGCTTGGGTCAGCGCAACGAGTTTATTAGTCACCCCACTAGAAGCACTCACCACCACAACTTTAGTGGCGGTGTTATTGATGATGATATCCGCACAGCGATGCATAGCATCGTAATCTGCAACAGAGGTACCGCCAAACTTAGCAACGGTTAACGTATGAATTACGGACATAAAGATGCCTCCACATGGAGTGAACACAATGTCGATTGGATATCGTTAAAAACTAATATAGATACTGATATAGAAACAGGTATAAAAACTGAGAGAAAAACTAACATGAATAAGCTCCGAACTAACTTCGTTCGAAGAGCCTGGTGCTAAGATATGCACCCCAGAGATGGGAAACAGCGATCGTCACCAGAAGCTCTCCACCATAATATAGGTGACAATCGTCAGGATTCAGCCTGAACGACCAATACATAAGACAGTGCCAAAACGTCTTTAGTATCTCGGCGTTAATCTCCATCATGAATGGTCAATGGGGTTTGGTCCCCTTTCATTCACTACCTAGTTAACGCTCCTCTTCTGTACTCAATTTGTACACAAACCAAGAGAGTAAAAAGTATATAAATAACACGTTCAAGTCAAACGAAATTTATACAACTTAAGAATTACACCCGGTCTGGAAATTCATGAACCACGTTGACCCGCGGCGAGAAAGCGCCGAGCGAAGTTTCCTGCCCTGACAATAAGCATGGGACCAATTGCAACTGATCATCTTCTACGTAATAGATAGCGTTTTGGTTGAACTGACACCCTAATTCGATTGCTGAAACTTTATCGGTCGACACCGCCCAGCTCTTTTCCATGTGTTTACGATCTTGCGATGCCCCCACCATCGCTCGATAGGGTCGACGTAACATGAGGATAGCTTGCTGCAGCTTTCGATCTAGCAGTCGATTTTGGCAAGGAGTAAGCGTCTTACCTCTTGGATTGTGTGCAGTGATGATTGCAAAAGATATTTTAGAGGACAATCCTTGCGTGATCAGGAATTGCGTTTCTTGATAATAGCGCCAAAGGCATTCGACTGACTGGTCCATTGCTAACAAACTCTCCACTTGAGGTGATTTTATTATAGCTAAATCGTTAGGACTCGCTAGGCGCGTGATATAGCTCACAGTAAATAAAAAATTACATTGTATAAATATCAGTCACTTAGGTGTAATATAGTGATCTAAGTCATGCCTTGGCGTAAATTTGTTAACATTTCATTTGTTAACAAATGCCTAAAACGAGTACAATGGGTCTTGTTGATTGACTCTCACTGCATACATGTAATGACACACTTTGTTACATATATCTGAAACAGATAGAAGAGTAATCCACACAGCTGTATCAAATGTGATCTA
>NZ_PJBM01000059.1:0-2314 GCF_002836075.1 Shewanella sp. GutDb-MelDb
TTATCGCATTTAGATCTAGAGGCGGGTTTCAAAACCCGCGTTGATATCACAGTGGTAGTCACTTCACCTATTTACCGAGTGTTAAGTTGCCAGCTTGCTATAGCACTGTTAAACACAGAGATAGCTAGGTAGAATTGCGACAAACAAAAAGAAGCGCAGTTTTAACAACTTTTGGGAATATTATGAATAAGCTAGGCACGCTATTATTGTCTATGGGTTTGGGCTGCTCTTTTGCGTCGTTTGCAGCAACGACGAAAGCAGAGCCAACAGAGGTCGCTAGCAAAACAGAAGATATTGAAGTCAAAAAACAAACATCATTGGTGGCAGCGCGAGTCTCTAAAGAAATTGCAACTGCCGACCTGCCTTATGTCATTACACCACACAAGGTTAACTACATTCTTCCGGTGACTTACAACTCCTCTCCTAATATGGAACCTTTTGCTGAAGAAGTTAAAGACACCCCGTTTACGATGGATAATGTAGAAGCCAAGTTTCAAATAAGTTTTAAATTTCCGCTCTGGCACAATGTATTTGGCGATAATGGCCACCTGTTTGCAGCATACACCAACCAGTCGTACTGGCAGGTGTATAACAAAGAAATATCTTCGCCGTTTAGAGAAACCAATCATGAGCCTGAAATATTCATGATCTTCACTAATGATTGGCAAGTGGGGCCTTTACAGAACTCTTTTTGGGGGGTCGGCGCCGTACACCAATCAAATGGGCAAGCAGGATCATTATCCAGGAGCTGGAATCGCTTATACGGCATGATGATATTCGATTCAGGGCCATTTGCGCTTGAAGCTAAAGCGTGGTGGCGTATACCTGAAGATGAAAAAGAAACCCCAACCTCTCCGAGTGGCGATGATAACCCAGATATAATGGACTATATGGGTAACCTTGAGTTTACAGGGGTGTACGGACTCGATGAGCATAGATTTAGCTTAATGGTGCGTAACTACATTCAAAAGCCTAATTATGGCGCAGTAGAATTTACCTGGAGTTACCCCATCATGGGCAATCTGAGACTCTATACTCAATACTTTAATGGCTACGGTGAAAGTCTTATCGACTATAATTCACATAACCAACGCATAGGTATCGGGATCTCTATCAACGATATTTTATAACTATGCTTTTAGTCAATTAGTTAGAGGCTATGCCAGCCTAGCCTAGAAAAGGCTAAGCTGGCCATATCCGAGAATCGATATGACAGTCAGTTTTAAAAGCATAGTCGTATTATTTGTACTTATGATGGGCATAAGTGCAGCTCAACTCATTCGACTGTCTTTTTTCCCACATACTGCCTCGTATACACTGAGCCCAGCACAGCAGCGACAAGATATTAACCAACTTTTAGCAGTAATTAATCAAAAGTCATCTTTCGCAGCATTCGATCCCGCCCAAAAATACATTTTTAATCAACAAGCACAACGACTGTTAAGCGCTAACTTACAGCCGAGTAATGCGGTTAATTTTCAAGTTAAATTGCAGCGTTGGATCTCTTCTCTCAATGATCCAGCGACCTCTATAAGTCTGCCCAATCGAGCGAAGCAACTTACCGATATAAAACAGCTTCCAGGCCAGCTCTATTACGATGGTCAACATTGGTTAGTGTATACCGCAGAAAATAGTCTGTTCAATGAAGAGTTTCCCTTCTTAACCCACATGGACGGCCTCCCCATGCAACGCTGGCAGAAAGCTGCGCAGCGGTACATTCCCGACTCTATCAAGTTATCAATCAAGGAGCAGAGTCATTGGTTACACGGCATTAATCAGCTTCGGTTAGATATAGGCTTAACAACCTCTAACAGCATCGTTTTGACATTCACCAATACAGAGGGTGATAACACTCAGCGAGAGGTTGCTTTAGTCAGCAGAAATCAACAGCAAGAGAATATTCAGCAGCCGACAGCAGCGGCCATGGCCGCTTCATCTAGCTCACAGCATGTGATTCGTTACCCTGAAAATATTAAATTATCACCCCATATTTTAGAGCAACTTGCATTAAGCAAACCTGAACAAGATCTTATACTCGATATCAGACACCTAAACGTACCGGATACCGCTTTAACTCAATGGCTACAGCGCCAATTTGCGCCTCAGAGTGTGGCATATAGTAGCGCTATCGGATTAATGAAATACAAACGTTATCCTCATTCATCAACAAAGTTATTTTCGACTAAAAACATAGTTCCAATTAAAGAACTACATTTTTTTGAGCAAGTTAACTTAGAAGCATTGGGGTTCGATAACCATATTCAGGACTCTATAAGCTTTAGCCAATGGCTAGTCCGTCGCTTAGTAAACAACA
>NZ_PJBM01000060.1:0-2282 GCF_002836075.1 Shewanella sp. GutDb-MelDb
TTCTTATTTGGGATTGATAACGTTACGATACTGAGCCACATTCTGCTTGGTCAGCGTGATTATGATGAATACTTTAACTTACACCTCACTGTAACAAAGTTTAATTAAAAGTGAACATATGAAAATATTCTAACATTTGATCTTTGTTGAATGAATGCTTTTGACCCTTTATTTCAATAAAAGAATCTACTTTGCATTGATGAGTATTCAAAGATAATACGATTTAGCGTGATTTATGCGCACTGACTTATAGGCAACGAATGAACCTATAAGTTCATAACGTTTTACACAGGAAGATAAAGAGGAGGCATAAAACAATAGATGAAGCGCTTTTGCCCCCTAAAAGGCGACATTATCTAGCCTTGCTAGATAGTAAGAACTCGCAATCAGTGTTGAACGTTTAGCACTAACTTTGAACATTTGGATTTGTAAATGGTGCTTTAAGCCGATTAAAACTCTTTATTGATACGATTAAAAAAATCTAACATCTGCGCTCGTTCGGCTTCGCTAAATTGAACCGTAAGATCGGTCGTTAACTGCATATGTAGTTTGTCGTGCTCTTCAAACATAACTTGGCCTGGATCCGTTAATTCAACTAATATCGAGCGTCGATCGGTTTCATGAGCACGGCGCAACACTAGACCAGCTTTAACCATTTTATCGATTTGAACGGTTAACGTGCCTGTAGTCACCCCAATTTTCGCTGCCAACTCTTTCATTCGCATAGGGCCATTAAGACCTAGGATTTCAACAATGTGAACTTGAGGTAAGCTAAATCCATTATCTTTGACTACAGCCATTTCCCAAGACGATAACTTTTCATAAAACTCGATAATCGCATGATTTAGATGATCGTCTTGGTTCTTCATTAATTAATATTCCTTAGCGGTTTCAGGCTTATTGTGCCTGACTCGCCATGTGCACTTCAACGGTTACATGACTTAAGGCCTTAATTTTTGCCAATTTATCTTTAAAATGGTCACTATTTGCACCACTTTCGCTGACAACAATCAAGCTAGCTGCATAATGGTCTGCACTGACTTTCCATACATGCAGGTCAACTAAACAATCGCCCTCTTGTTCTATCATCTGTTTTATTTCAGTAAGTTGTTTTTGCTTCATGCTGGCATCAAGTAAAATGGGGGCGGTTTGCCTCATTAACCCCCAAGCCCAGCGAGAGATGATCACCGCGCCCACGATACCCATTAATGGGTCGAGCCAGTTCAGTCCGACATATTTACCCAGTAATAACGCACCGATTGCCAATAATGAAGTCAGAGCATCGGCCAGTACATGGAAGTAAGCGGCTTTTAAATTATGATCTTCATGACCATGCGAGTGACCATGGCTAACAGAGTGCTCGTGGCTATGATCATGATCGTGTCCATGACTATGTCCGTGATCATGACTGTGATGATCTTTTAGTAAAAACACACTGACTATATTGACGATTAAGCCGATGACCGCAACCATAATAGCCTGATCAAAGTGAATGTCTTGCGGATTAAATATCCTAACGCCCGATTCTACCAACATAACAAGCGCCACTAAGCCTAATGCGACGGCACTGGTAAAACCACCCAATACACTCACCTTGCCAGTGCCGTATGAGTAGCTAGCTGAATTGGCGTGTTTACGTGCATAGCGGTACGCAAACAGCGTAATAAGAAAAGCGGCCGCGTGGGTACCCATGTGCCAACCATCAGCAAGTAAAGCCATTGAACCGTAGATTGTTCCCGCTGTAATCTCAGCAAACATGGTCACCACGGTCAATAACAGCACGATTGCGGTATTACGTTCTCCGCTATTATTGTGACCTGCAAAATTGTGCTGATGTGACCATTGCTGACGTAATTTTTCTGTGTTTTCCATCATACCCGTACCTTTTGTGCAACGTTCGTTGTCTTGTAATTAATGTCTTGTCACTAATTTTGTTATCAGTGTTTTGTCATCAGTTGTTTTATGCGTTAATGATTCTTAATCATCGACCAAACACCCCTTAAGCGTTTATCTTAGATAAGTGTTTAGATAAAGGCTTGTCTGTATCTTTTGATTTTAAACGTCATTTTGTTTGATATACAACTAGTTTGACTGCCACTTAATTTGAATGCCATATAGTTCGTAAATCAAAGCAATAATCCTTCATTTATTTTTAACTGACAACCTAAAAACAAAAATCATGTGATCTAAGTCCAAAAGACTTAGTATGGCAAGATCAGTTGATTCCGTTGCAACACTCCCAAACCGGGACTAGTGTTCAAGCTTATCGCAATACTCACACC
>NZ_PJBM01000061.1:0-2238 GCF_002836075.1 Shewanella sp. GutDb-MelDb
ACCTCCATGTAGGCTCTGCTGAAAAATCCCTTTTTCAGAAGCTTGCACGTTCCACAGCAGATGATCTGCCAGCGAGTTCAAAGTAGCGTCTAGCTCATTTCTGGACAGGAATTGGTTAGAGCAACCACTCTAATTAACCAGAAATTGATTAGAAAAAGTAACTTAGCCCCCTAATTCGCTCCGACCCCTTTATCTCGACTGACATAGATGTATTATTATATTAGCTGAAAACGCTAAGGGAGCATCATGATTGAAAAATAAGTGCTTCGAAAATAACAATTCAAATAGATCGAACTCTCGATCTGCTATTTGCTTAATAAAGAGTATTAATAAACCTCATCCTCGGGCTTGTTCAACACTTGGGATAAGGACGCGGCTTCGCGCGGCCTATCCTTATACGTTATGTGGTTTTTTCAGATTTGCCCGAGATCGGGGGCATTAAGTAATATAATAAATATAGCATTACAATCTGTAATAAAAGACCTATCAATTTTGGATTAATCTCTTGAAAATTAATAAAGAGAGCAGCGTGCATTGCCAAATAAACACCAAGAGTATTGTATCCCCATTTCCTGCGAGCAATAGCTCCTGCAGAGCCAGTCGATAACAAAACGCCCATAGCAAATATATAACCAAAGTATCCATTTAAACTAAACGGGAGTATTTGATCATTTACTCGAGCGTCAATGAATACTTTAACCTCTGCAACCCCTTCAGCTAAATCAGGAAAATTGACTACGTCTAAAGTTTGAGCTAACAAAGAAGCGCCTACGCCAATCCTTACCAGCCCATATCCAAGTAAAAGTATTGCTATAAAAATTCCTATAATACGTTTCATGGGACCACCATACTGGTTATTAATAAATTACTGTGATTCTGAATGCCAACCCTATGAACCACATAACGCAGCGTTAAGCGGACTAAAATTGTGGGTTGTAATGTGTAGCAAAGTGAAACGTAACCAACTGTTTTAGTTCCGTTTAAATGCCTTGTTAAGTTTCAACTAATAAACTTTCGGCTTTCCTGAGAAGAGCTGCCATTTTTAATGTTCTATTTGTTATTCCAAACCAAACGGCCCAACCTTCATTGTTACCAGCAACACTAGAGAATGATTTTGGATCAGGTAATAATAACCTTAATCGCACTAAGTCATTAATGTATACAAATATTGCTTCTTCATCCCAACCGTGGCCTTTAAATACACCATGATTATTGTGATGTATTCCTGCTCTAGGGTATGGAATATTTTCTTTTTGCGTCTCCAGTTCGGAAGCGAGTAAAAAGAAGTCAAGTAGATCGTCATTCATTTCTTTCATTGCAGAAATAAAGGTGATTTTTTCTGACTTTTCAAAATCAAAATCACTGTCCTGACAGTAGATTAAGGCAATAGCCATTCGAACTCTTCTACTAGAAGTATGTAAAATTGAATCTGCAAATTTCGCTAGAACTTCTTGCCCAACGTGGCTATGAATATATTCGTTGAGTTTTGATTGCTCAGCAATACTTATGTATTCATATCTTAATTCCACATACTTTAAAAATTCTTCTAGGCGATTTTCTTGACTAGCTCTATGGGCTTTTAAAAGAATTTTAAAAGTACTAGTAGCAAGCTTTGTTGGATTTTTTAAAGTTAACTCCATACATACCTCTGAAACTTACGCCTAAATAACAGGCTAAAAATAGTGGGCTAAAATGGAGCGGAGCGAACAGCCCGCTGTTTTTAGTCCTTGTTAATTTTCTTGTTATATTCTGATTTCATACCGTATTTGGCTAGCTTTTCACCCAACTCATCAATTCTAAATTTATTTACTTGACGAGTTGCTACACCAAGCGAAATTAATAGCCCTTCATTTTCTAGTCTTGCAGACATATTCTTCACACTAGAATTATTGTTTTGATAATATTTTTCTAATGCTAAAAGTGCTGGGATGGAACAAGAATGAATAATATAAGCAAGAGTTTTATACTCGCTGACATTCAATTTACCATTTGCTAGACCAACAATTAACTGACCAAGTATTTTTGCTTTTAAGGGCTTAATAGAAGTAACTATTGTATCAAATATGACTTCCGCACATTCTTCATCAATACCAGAGCCATTGGATAATTTTTCATATAGTTTTTCGGAATCAGGCTGCCCGACGCCATCTATAAAAGCTTCATAATTTCTTTTTATTTTATTTTTTTGATAAACATCTTTGATTGCTAGGATTTTAACTGCTTCAGCTACAATAGGAA
>NZ_PJBM01000062.1:0-2200 GCF_002836075.1 Shewanella sp. GutDb-MelDb
CCAGAATAATTATTCTAGACTACCGAATTTCGAACGTTACAAAATTGAGCATAGAAAGATCTTAAATGAAATATACATCAATAGTTTAAAGGAAAGCATCGCAGATCTAAAGTCTCTGTGTTTCATCAAAAATAATCATAATAAAACAAAATGCATTGCACACAAAATAAAAGGTTACTCATTAATAGCTAATTGTGACTCATTATCAAATTATTCTGAAAGATTAGAATATGTACTAGATAACAACCATGATTTAATATGCCTAGAGTTTGCTAAAAACAACCTTATAAATCAGTTGAATGAGTGTTTGTATATTATCACAAGTGAGGATGAAAATGATTCACAAACACTATAAAATACTAAACATTGAAGATGATTTATTACAGTTAAAGTCAAACACATTTCGTTTAGAATATATGGGGTTTTACAACATTGTGGAACATTCAAATGCCGAAGATGCATTATTAGAAACTCTTTCAACCGACTTTGACTTAGTGATAACAGACATTGACATGCCAGGATTAAGCGGTCTCGATTTAATATCTTCTTTATCAACTCAATGTAAGAATTATAGCGTGTTAGTTATTACAGGTATGGACAAGTCAATCATAGATTTAGTTAACAGCATGGCAACGCATTTAGGATTTAATAATTTCGAAGTTATAGCGAAACCACTACAAACTGACAAGTTTGAAAAAGTGATAAATCGTATTTCAAATAAAAACAGCACTGATAAAGGTAAACGTTCTTATGACCTAACATCATTAGACTTGAGGAAAGCTATACTTAACAATGAACTAATTAATGTTTATCAACCACAAGTTTCCTTTAATAATAAACGAGTGGTTTCTGTAGAGGCTTTAGTAAGATGGAAGCACCCGCAATATGGCTTACTAGCACCCGTACATTTCCTACATTTATTGGACAATCACGGCATGCATCATTCGCTCTTTATTTCAGTCTTTAGGAATGCAATACATGACCTTAATATAAATAATATTAAATACAACCTTTCAGTTAATGTAAGCCAGGAAGTTTTAGAGCATCATTCTATATTTGAAGAGATAAAAAAAATAGCAAAATATGGAATGTTTGATTTGAATCGCCTTACTGTAGAGCTTACAGAGTCGGGGGCTTATACTGAATCGTTACAAATGCTATTAAACCTAAGCAATCTTCATTTACACGGAATAAAACTCTCGATTGATGATTTTGGTACCGGGAATTCTTCACTAGAGAAACTATCAAACTATCCATTTAGTGAATTAAAAATTGATAGAAAATTTATATCTTCATCAGTTACAAATAACGTAAATAGAATAATAACAGAAGTATCATGTAACCTTGCAAAACAGCTAGGACTAACGATAGTAGCTGAAGGTGTAGAAGACAAAATAACTTATGATTATGTAAAGTCACTAGGAGCAAACCTCTGCCAAGGTTATTTTACTGGAAAACCAGTAAGCGCATTTGAAATAGCAACACTGCAATCACAATAAGGATATCAACTATGAATAACAGATTCCTAATTGTGGATGATCACCCATTGATATGTGAAGCTTTCAAGACTTTTTTGTTCGAAAGAATTGAATCTGAAAGTATAAACTATGCAACTGACTACAAGCAAGCAATAAGAATTTACCGTCTACAAAAACCAAACTTCCTAATTATTGATTTGAACTTGGGCAATAATAATGAATCAGGTTTACAGTTATTTAGTATCCTTAAAAAGGATGGGTTTGAAGGAAAAGCATTATGCGTATCCTCGCAAGATAATTTATTTATATCTAAAGCCGCTTCAAATTTAGGCTTTCATGGGTTTATCGATAAAGCGCAAGGTATTGAATCGATATCACTTGCAATAAAAATGATATTAGACGGCTATAAATACTTTAAAAACACAGAAGATAACAAATCGCTATCGAACAGAGAAGCCGAAATAGCTAATTATCTAATAAATGGGCTAAGTAATAAAGAAATATCAAAGCATTTAAGTCTTAGCGAAAAAACAATATCCACATACAAATTTAGGATTTTAATGAAATATAATGTCAAGAGTACTATAGAACTTTCTAAAATTATCAGCATGGATTTTAAGGTTTAATATGTTTCATAGAATATTCAACACTTTTTCAATGTCATTTATATTATCCTCGTTGTGTTTAACGGCCTACTTATACTTCACTATGGAGAAAAAAAT
>NZ_PJBM01000063.1:0-2077 GCF_002836075.1 Shewanella sp. GutDb-MelDb
TTTTATAGCTGATCATTGACACGCCTTCCAGTCTTCCTCGATACAGCATTTTTGAAAAATAGTACATAAATCGAAACAGCAATAGCGGAAAACTAATGTAAATAAACAGGGTTAAGCTCAACTCGAAGCTTATCTCTAGCTCCTCTAGCGTTAGCATTAAGCCTTTACGCAAAGCTTCATCAAGACTAGTTGAAAAGTAAAGCAGCATTACTATCGTCACAACAGCGCTAAAGGCTATGAATAATAATGAGTAGCGAAATAGTCTGAACCAATCGACGTTGATCTGGCGCATATATCCCCCCCAAATAAAGCAAGCCGTTGATGGCGATGAAATCAAAAAGCACATTATATAAATCTAGCCTATTAAGGGTGTATAGATAACAATCTTTCATCCATAGAGAGAAGGATGATTGAAACTTAACCATATCGATCTTGCTGATCGCTATCGTGTCATGTTTAGGAATACCGTTCTTAAAAGGGACAAATTGACGCAGTCAATCCAATCGCTCGTGTGTGAAGTCCTTAATGTCCTCCCAACCTTGGCTACCTGCGATCACTGCACTGATCAAGAAATAGAATATCAAAGAGCATATGTCCCACTTTAGCCTTGCTGGCGAGGGTCATCGATATTTGAAAAGTACTTGAAGAGCGGTATTTGCGACATGTGACCTTATACTTCTTATCATAAAGAAGTATAAGGTCACAAACTTAAGTCAAGGTAAAACCTCGTGATCTTACCCTGACTTCAAGCCTTTGTTTTGATTAACGTGATTTAAATTTCGCGGAGTGACCTGCAAAATTATTGCGCTTGGTATTGGCAGTATTTCTTGTCGAATACTAAGTGTTTTTCATTTTAACAACTACCCCTCACTTAATGATAGCATTGAATAAAATGATTTATTTTCATTCTGAGAAATCGCCTAAACATTAAGGTCTTGTAAAACAGTGATTTAACTTTGGCCGGTTGATATTAGTGTAATAAGTCTATAACATAATGGTTAGATCACTAATCATTAGAGGTAGAATTAAATGCAAGGCGAAATCCGTTCATGCGACAGCCCCCGTTATCTGCAAAAATTTACAACACGTTCAGTTGAAATAGCAAAACATACAGTGGGATTGCTATGTTTATGGTTAATTCTTAGTACTTATATTTTTTATCCGCTAACAAAAATCATTAAGGCGTCTAAGTAATGGAATATACCTATCTTTCATTAGGGATTTATTTTGTACTCATGTTAGGTATCGGTATCTATGCCGCTAAAACATCTACTTCAAATCTTTCCGAATATATGTTGGGTGGCAGACAAGTGAGTCCTCAAGTGACTGCATTATCTGCAGGTGCATCTGATATGAGTGGTTGGATGCTAATGGGTTTACCCGGCGCCATTTTTGTTTCAGGTTTTGATACTATTTGGGTTGCACTAGGCTTAGTGGTTGGCGCATGGGCAAACTACAAACTTGTTGCGCCTAAATTGCGTTTGTACACAGAAACAACCAATGACTCTTTAACTCTGCCAGATTTTTTTGGTAAACGGTTCGATAAAGAAAATGGCGTTATTCGTCTGATTTCAGCTGTCGTCATCATCATATTTTTTACCTTATATACCTCTGCAGGTCTTGTCGGTGGTGGTAAGTTATTTGAAACCGCGTTTGCAATGAACTATCAAACCGGTGTGGTGATTACCATGCTGGTGGTGGTTGCTTATACCTTGATGGGGGGCTTTTTAGCCGTAAGCATGACTGACTTTGTACAAGGTGTGATTATGTTTATCGCCCTTATTTTAGTCCCTGCTGTTGCTTACACGAATTTTGATAGTCCATCAAGTATGATGAGCTATTCTCTTGAGACGATTCCTTCCTTTAGTGAAAGCTTATCTGATTTAACCATGGTTTCTTTACTGTCTAGCTTGGCATGGGGACTTGGCTATTTTGGTCAGCCTCATATTATTGTTAGGTTTATGGCCATAGACTCCGTTAAAAATATTAAAAAAGCTCGACGTATCGGTATGAGTTGGATGATAGTCACCATCATTGGCGCATTAGCGACAGGCTTGACGGGGGTGGCTTATACTCG
>NZ_PJBM01000064.1:0-2055 GCF_002836075.1 Shewanella sp. GutDb-MelDb
GTTTGCAGATTCATTAATTAAATGGATTTAAATAATATGAAATGTAAAACAATCGTAGCCCTTGCTAGCATAATAAGTGCTAGTTCTGTTTCGGCGAATAATGAGGGTAATTTACAAGTTGAAGAAGCAAGCCCTCGTTTTGTTCTTACCTATGGGTGGGTTGCTGGTCAGGTGATGGCTGGTGCTAGCTCTGCAATTAAAGGTGGGGTTAAATCTGCATTGCAAGATGCAATTTTTGGCCCTAGTTCACCGGACTATGTCAACCTATCTGAAGAAAGCCTGCAGCAGATTGAAGACATAGTACAAAGTGCATTTGATAATGCAGCAAAAGAAGACATGATTCGAGATTTAAGAGCGTTAGAATACAGCATGAAGGCCTACAGTGATCGGCTAGATAGTGAGGGCATTCGTGATTTAGACACGTTAGCGAACATGGAAAGTGAGTCTAATAAACTTTATGCATCACCCGCCTTCAACACCTCTAAACCTTACTATACCGACATCACAGTGCATTACTCGGCTGCGGCTGCGTTTCGTTACGCCATATTGGCTGATAGGGTTCACTTCAAAGAAAACAGTATTACTTTCATAGAAAGCGCAGGCACGCAAATGGCCACTTATGTTGAAGCGATGGGGGCAGCAAGCGATAAAAAGATTGCTGAAAATGTATATTTAACATCATATAAAACGACGCAGTGTCAACTTAATCGTAATGTGCTAGGTGAAGCAGCAGAAGATTTAAGCCTCAAGTATGGTACACCCTCAAGTTGTTATGACTATACAGTGACTGATAATCTAGATGGGTCGAGCTATCGCTATCGATATCAAGACCACGGCGGTACCAATAGCAGCATGGCTAACAATAAAGTAAACAGCCTTACCACTAACTACCTTAATATCCTTAAAGGCGAAGATTATCAGAGTGTGATTGATAATTTGCAGCACATCTATAACTAAATCCTATATAACAATATATCGCTAAGCGAGGCGCTATATCTGTAGCGCCCCTGTGGGAATTAATTTTATGAAAAAATATTTATTTTTATTTATTACCCTCTTTATGATGGGCTGTAATTCATCTGATGATACAGCCAAAGAATGGTATGACGATCTGTATTTTGAACACCCAGCCATGAAACAGTGTTTGATTAGCTGGGTTGAAGAATATGGTTGGACAAGTGCGGAAGAGGTGACTAAGTTAAGTTGCAGCCGTAATGGCATAGATTCTATTGCTGGAATTGAACAGTTCGAAAATCTAAGTCGGTTGTATCTTAGTTATACTGCACTTAAGGAGTTAGACCTCAGCGGTAATCCTAAATTGGATTATATCAATATAGGCAAGAATCCTTACTTAAAATCTGTCGATGTATCACAGAATTTAGAGTTAACTGCAATGTATGTCTACGAAAATGCCGTAGAGGAAATTAATCTCTCAAACTTACCTAAGCTTGATCATGCTTTTTTAAATAACAATCATATTAAAGCGCTTAAACTCGATGGTACTGATGTCAGATATTTAAACGTTGAAAATAATTTAATTGAAAACATTGATCTGAGCAATGCTCGAAGCATTCGCGATTTGACCTTAACGGGTAACCCCATTACCAATATTGACCTGTCCAATCTGCAAGATTTAACAGCGTTAACTATTTATAACACCGGGATAAGTACTTTAGATGTTTCATATAATCAAGAGCTCATAGTGCTCGGTGCCAAGGATAATAACATCGAAAGCATTCGATTTTATAATAACCCTAAGTTGACAAACGTTAATATCACGAACAACCCACTTGATAAAGATACACTTGATTACTTGGCTACGATTGATTGGATGGATGTTTTACGATATTAATTATGCTAGCCCAAGTTTATTAAATGTTTCTATCAAAGTACTTGGCTTTTGAGAAAATATTATAGCGAGGTAATGGGGCCTCGCTATGAAAAGCGTTAACGCCTTACAGCCATTAAAAATTAGATTGATATCGTCTTTCGAAAATTAAGACATTACTTTTTAATGCTAGTCGCCAACATTAGAGCTTTGGGTCTAACTAATTC
>NZ_PJBM01000065.1:0-1974 GCF_002836075.1 Shewanella sp. GutDb-MelDb
TATCACACCCACCGCAGCAGGCAGTGTCACGGTCGATGTGGCAGCTAATGCCGCTATCGATGGTGCCAGTAACGGCAATACCGCAGCGGTGCAATTAACCGCCACCTATGACGCCAGCAAGCCAAGCCTTACGATTACGGGGGCAAGCGGTAATATCAACGCCGCCTTTACCGCGACATTCGCTTTTAGTGAATCCGTCACCGGTTTTGATGCTGCAGATATTTCTGTTAGCAATGCAGGTGTTTCAAACTTCAGTGGTTCGGGTGACAGTTACAGTGCGCTTATCACACCCACCGCAGCAGGCAGTGTTACGGTCGATGTGGCTGCTAATGCCGCAATCGATTTAGCCAGTAACGGCAATACTGCAGCAGTGCAGTTAACCGCCACCTATGACGCCAGCAAGCCAAGCCTGACGATTGCGGGGGCAAGCGGTAATATCAACGCCGCCTTTACCGCAACATTCGCCTTTAGTGAATCAGTGACCGGTTTTGATGCAGCAGATATTTCTGTTAGCAATGCAGGTGTTTCAAACTTCAGTGGTTCGGGTGGCAGTTATAGTGCGCTTATCACACCCACCGCGGCAGGCAGTTTTACGGTTGATGTGGCTGCTAATATAGCCGTCGATTCTGCCAGTAATGGCAATACTGCAGCAGTGCAGTTAACCGCCACCTATGACGCCAGTAAGCCAAGCCTGACGATTGCGGGGGCAAGCGGTAATATCAATGCCGCCTTTACCGCAACATTCACCTTTAGTGAATCCGTCACTGGTTTTGATGCTGCAGATATTTCTGTTAGCAATGCAGGTGTATCAAACTTCAGTGGTTCGGGTGACAGTTACAGTGCGCTTATCACGCCTACCGCGGCAGGCAGTGTCACGGTCGATGTGGCAGCCAATGCCGCTATCGATTCTGCCAGTAACGGCAATACCGCAGCGGTGCAATTAACCGCGACTTACGACGCCAGCAAGCCAAGTGTTTTGATTAGTGGTGCTTCAGGTAATATCAACGCCGCCTTTACCGCGACATTCGCTTTTAGTGAATCCGTAACCGGTTTTGATGCTGCAGATATTTCTGTTAGCAATGCAGGTGTTTCAAACTTCAGTGGTTCGGGTGACAGTTACAGTGCGCTTATCACGCCTACCGCAGCAGGCAGTGTTACGGTCGATGTGGCTGCTAATATAGCCGTCGATTCTGCCAGTAACGGCAATACTGCAGCAGTGCAGTTAACCGCCACTTATGACGCCAGCAAGCCAAGCCTGACGATTGCGGGGGCAAGCGGTAATATCAACGCCGCCTTTACCGCAACATTCACCTTTAGTGAATCCGTCACTGGTTTTGATGCTGCAGATATTTCTGTTAGCAATGCAGGTGTTTCAAACTTCAGTGGTTCGGGTGGCAGTTACAGTGCGCTTATCACGCCCACCGCAGCAGGCAGTATCATGGTCGATGTGGCAGCCAATGCCGCAATGGATTTAGCCAGTAACGGCAATACTGCAGCAGTGCAGTTCACCGCCACCTATGATGCCAGTAAGCCGAGTGTTTTGATTAGTGGTACTTCAGGTAATATCAACGCAGAGTTTACTGCGAGCTTCACTTTCAGTGAATCTGTCACTGGTTTTGATGCTGCTGATATTGCGCTGAGCAATGCAACAATTTCAAGCTTTACTGGAAGTGGTAAAACGTATTCAGCGCTTATCACACCCACCGCAGCAGGCAGTGTCACGGTCGATGTTGCAGCAGATGCCGCTATCGATGGTGCCAGTAACGGCAATACCGCAGCGGTGCAATTAACCGCCACCTATGACGCCAGCAAGCCAAGCCTGACGATTGCGGGGGCAAGCGGTAATATCAATGCCGCCTTTACCGCAACATTCACCTTTAGTGAATCAGTGACCGGTTTTGATGCTGCTGATATTTCGCTGAGCAATGCAACAATTTCAAGCTTTACTGGAAGTGGTAAAACGTATTCAGCGCT
>NZ_PJBM01000066.1:0-1960 GCF_002836075.1 Shewanella sp. GutDb-MelDb
ACTTTAACTTATGGTGAATTAAAGTTGAAGATGGATGATTTTTCTTTGAATTATAGTTATCTCAAGGGAAAGCGTTGTGCTATTTCTACAGATTCTAGAGTATCTCTTGCCATCTACTTACCTTGTGTAGAGAGCTTATCATCATTAATTTTTTTGCAACCTAAAGACTGTACTGATTCTGATTTGTGTGATTTTTATTTAAAATCGAACATCGAGTATAGAGTAGTGATATGCAACGATGAAATTATAGTTGAATCTTTAGTTGATACACAAGGAGAAATGAAATCTGATGATTCAAGTCATTGGTTACTTGCTACTTCTGGTACTTCAGGCACTCCGAAGTTAGCTTTATATACTTTGAAGTCTTTATTATCTTCGAGTATAAAGGATTTAAGTAAAGGTAAAGATTATATTTGGGGGGTTTGCTATGATTTAAATAGATTTTCCGGGCTCCAAGTTTATTTTCAAGCCCTATCTTCCGGTTCATGTCTTGTAATTCACACTTCAAATGACTTATTCTCAGAGACTATTAAGTTTTATTTGAACTGCAGTGTTAATGCATTATCTGCAACTCCGTCATACTGGAGAAAATTGTTAATGACACCTATCTCTAAAGAGTTGAATTTAAAGGTGATTTCATTAGGCGGCGAGATTTCTGATCAACCGATTCTTGATGGTTTAAGTAGTGTCTTTAGAGATGCAAAAATAGTTCATATATATGCATCAACAGAAGCAGGAGTCGGGTTTTCAGTCAAAGATAACTTGGAAGGTTTTCCACTTGCATATATTGAAAGTCAGTCAAGTGATTTGACCTTAAAAATTATAGAAAATGAATTGTGGATTAGAAGTAATAGAGGTGCTTCTGCTTTGTTGAAAGAAGGGCTGAATATGGACATTGATGGCTATATTAATTCTGGTGATTTGGTCGAAGTTATTGGTGATAGAGTTTTATTTAGGGGACGCAGTAGTGGGACAATAAATGTTGGAGGTAATAAAGTTATTCCTGAAGAAGTTGAAAGAGTTCTGAATTCTTTGAAGTTTGTAGCTTCTTCTAAAGTATCTAGTCAAAAAAGTGCTTTTTTAGGCGCATTAGTAGTTGCTGAGATTGTTTTAAATACTGATAATCTCCCAAGTCAATTATCAAGTGCTGAAATTAAAAAATTGGCAAGTACACACTGCAGGAATAAGTTGGAATCATTTAAAGTACCTGCAGTAATTAAAATTGTAGAGTCTATTGATATTGGCGTGACTGGGAAGATGTTAAGGAATAACTTACGAAACCTTTAGTTATAATTACAGGAGCTTCAAAAGGCCTAGGATTAGCATTAAGTCGTGAGGCTTTAAATAATGGATATAGAGTAGTTGGTATAAGCCGTACTATTACCGATGAGTTTCGACAGTTAGTTAAAGATAACATCGATAACATAAGTTTTCATGAGTTCGATTTTTTTGAAACAGAAAAAATCTCTTCTCTGGCGAAAAGCCTTGTAAAATTGCACGGTAAACCATATGCACTGATTAACAATGCTGCATTAGGTCACGATGGTGTACTAGCTACTATGCATGAAAATGACATAAGCACTCTATTAAAGGTCAATGTAGAAGCACCAATTTTGCTTACTAAATATTTATCTAGAGTTATGTTGTTAAATCGAACAGGTAGAATAATAAACGTAGGTTCAATTATTGGTTCAACAGGATTCAATGGGTTAAGTGTTTACGGCGCTTCGAAATCGGCTCTAAGTGGTTTTACAAAATCTTTATCTAGGGAGTTAGGAAAGGCAAATATCACAGTGAATACTTTGGCGCCCGGTTATATGGAGACCTCTATGACGGCTGGTCTTCAGGGGGATAAACTTGATAGTATTAAACGAAGAAGTGCTTTGGGTCGTTTAGCCAATGTAGAAGATGCAGCAAAAGCCGCTATTTTTTTATTATCCGAATCAGCTAGTTCTATTAC
>NZ_PJBM01000067.1:0-1927 GCF_002836075.1 Shewanella sp. GutDb-MelDb
TGTACTCCTCGGTGGTAAAGTTGAGCTAGCTCGACCTTAAACCAAGGAGATATTCCATCATCATCTGATACATCAGGGTAGTTATCTACGCGGTCTAAGTCGCGGAGAATAACCCTACGCCTTAGTTTCTCGTGATTTATTTTTTGAATATATTCAGATAACTGCTGTCTCACAGCTTCTTGGTGTTTAACTTTTTCACCATTACTGGAAAATTTAGGGCCTACGACTTTCGGTTGTTTAGCGTAGGGTTTTAATGCACTAACAAATGAATCTATTAGTCTTTCCTTAACTAGAGCTTTGTCAGAGATGTTTTTATCACTTAATTCATAACTAATAGGCCAACGCTTATGAGCTAAATCAAAAGGTATATTTCCCTCCGCCTCACCAAAGGAAGTATTAATTACATTAATAACTCTTTCATCACCCAAAGCATGCATTGCATAGCCTAATTCTATTAATACATTTGGGTTAGATAATGCTCTGTCATTCTCAGAGAATGCCACAAAAGTAATATCACCAATAAAAATATCACTGCTTTCTATTTTAGATAAAATAGTTGTAGCTATATCAGGAGACCCCGGAACACCTTTTGTGTCGTGATCTTCTCGCATTGATTCTTTAAGATCGAATTCTTGATTCACTTTTTTTATAGCAGCTTTAAGACAATCTAATTGAAAGTACCGATTGTATTTCGCATTGTTATCACTTTGCCAAGAATAGAAAACCTTTATCGTCACAGGTATGCCTTAATATGAGTTTCGCCTAACTTCTTATTCAATAGCAGCTCGATAACGTTCCAGGCTGCCCAATTCAAACTCCCAAGGTACCATCGCTAAGTCATTGTTGTAAATCGAATATTTTCTTGAGTGCGTAATTAACACTCAAAATACTGTCGTAGAAAGAATGCGTCTTGGTTTACGAGGTCTATACAACACTTTTCAATGTTTCGCAGTAGATTGATATGTATGGGTTTTCTCGAATGTTACAAAATTATCGATGCGTAAAAAGCTCATTTTACGCATCCTTTGACGCCAGAATTATCTCAATTTTGAGCAAATCAGTTATACCTGTATAGGCAATCAGCCTTTTGGGCGACAAGTAAAGCGGCCAAGAAAGATTAGAAAAAGTAAGGCGATTTTGGTTGGATCTGAACCGCCTGAGTGCTATCACTAACGCATTTCGGGGCATAAATGCGTTAGATTTTTAGCTCTAACGCACTATGATTAGATAATGGAAAGTATTTTGATGCCTTAAACGCGTGTATGTAATTGCTCACACAAATTCCAAATCCTATTTGAACAATTGTCCAAAAGACTTTTCCGAGACGATCGAAGATAACATAGAAGAGAAAGAATCCAGCATCGCTTCATGTAAAAAGTTACCCATACTAATACGTTTTACACCTAATCTTTCTAACATCTCAAAGTCCGGAAGGTCGGGCACACACATAACGTTAATCGGTAGTTCAGTGCTTGCTACGACAGCCCTGATATCATTAGGAAATTTAAGGCATGGCAAGAAAATACCATCTGCACCTGCACGTTGGTACATTGCTATTCTGTCTATACTCACTTCGAGAGCGTCTTCAATATTGAGTAAATAAGTATCGCTCCTTACATTAACAAACATTGTAATATTCATTTGGTTTAGTATGGCTTTAACCGATTTGAGTTTGTTGGCGAACTCAATTTCATCACATAATAGCCTTTCACCTTGAACAACTGTACTGTCTTCTATGTTCACACCTACAACCCCGACCTTCGCTAATTCAATTATGTTTTCAGCGATTACTTCTGAAGAATCTCCATAACCAGATTCAATATCTACTGTTAGAGGCAAACTAGATAGGTTAGAAATCGCAGTCACAATCGACAACAACTCCTCGAATAAAACATGTTCACCATCTTCTTTTCCTAACATTTTTGCT
>NZ_PJBM01000068.1:0-1913 GCF_002836075.1 Shewanella sp. GutDb-MelDb
AACTTTTAACATTAAGCGTATAGGTGAATTTTATGGCTGCTAAATTTTTTATCCCATCTGTCAATATCTTAGGCAAAGACGCGGTTACCGAAGCTATTGCAGATATCAAAGATCTTGGCTTTAAGAATGCTCTAATTGTGACAGACAAGCCTTTAGTTAATATCGGACTGGTTGCTCAAGTCACGGATAAGCTCGCAAGCAATGGTATTGCAGCGGTAGTATTCGATGGTGTACAACCAAACCCGACTATTGGTAACGTTGAAGCTGGCCTTGAGCTGCTCAAAGCAAATGATTGTGACTTTGTCATCTCTCTGGGTGGTGGTTCTCCTCATGATTGCGCTAAAGGCATCGCATTAGTGGCAACTAACGGTGGCAGCATTAAAGACTATGAAGGTCTGGATGTGTCTACTAAGCCACAACTACCACTTGTCGCGATTAACACTACAGCTGGCACAGCAAGTGAAATGACGCGTTTTTGTATCATCACTGATGAAAGTCGCCACATTAAAATGGCCATCGTCGACAAAAATACAACGCCACTTTTATCCGTTAATGATCCTGAATTGATGCTGCTCAAACCTGCTGGCTTAACAGCTGCAACAGGTATGGATGCACTCACTCACGCAATCGAAGCTTATGTTTCAATTGCTGCAAACCCAATCACGGATGCCTGTGCGATTAAAGCCATTGAGCTTATCCAAGGTAACCTTGTCGAAGCGGTTGAAAATGGTCAAAGCATTCAAGCACGTGAGCAAATGGCTTATGCACAGTTCTTAGCAGGCATGGCATTTAACAACGCGAGTTTAGGTTATGTGCATGCAATGGCGCACCAGTTAGGCGGATTCTATGACCTGCCACACGGCGTATGTAACGCATTGTTATTACCGCATGTACAAGCCTACAACGCACAAGTGGTACCTGAACGCTTAAAAGACGTTGCTAAAGCGATGGGTGTCGATGTCATTGCAATGAGCGATGAAGAGGGAGCTGCAGCTGCATTAGAAGCAATTAAAGCGCTATCTGTTGCTGTCAAAATCCCAGAAAACCTAACAAAGCTTGGTGTAAAAGCTGAAGATATTCCAACGCTAGCAGACAATGCATTGAAAGATGCCTGTGGATTCACCAACCCTAAACAAGCAACCCATGAAGAGATCTGTCAGATCTTTACTAACGCTTTATAGCGTTAGGCTTGAACTGAGTATTGGTTAAGTAAAAGGTGAAGCGGTAGCAAGCTTGTCAACACTCCCTTGGCAGAGCTTGTTATCTTTCATTGCCGTTTCAATCTACTGCTTAATTTAAAGCAGATTATAAAGCTTGAGTAAAAAATCTACTTAACTTAACGCCGAGTTCTTTATGAGATGTGCTTTGAGAAGATTTCCAGATATACAAATATCTCAAAATCAGTAAAAAAGCCTATAGATAGGCGATTTCAAGTGGTTTTCGATCGATTTTAATGATACAAATTGCTACAGTTACGATATAATTAAAGTGTTCGCTTTTTCCCTGCAAAAGTTAAAGCCAGCTTAAAAGCCCACTCCTCGGAGTGGGCTTTTTCCTTTCAGTCAATCCCTCCACTCTATGCTCCCCTTTACATTTACCAACAGCTCGTGCTATTCAATATTCCACCAAAAAATGTTAACTCATCTATGAACGCTTAAGCGAAACATCCATGCTGCGAGTCCGTTGTCGGCACTCAATAAAGTTTGATCATTTATCTATACGTTTTCAGATAAAGGAACTGAACTCATCTTAAGTTTTGATCGATGCGACAAAGACTGGCGCCTTAAAGAAATTGAGCCCGTGACCCTATAGCCTGCTCACTTTCAGCACGTTTATGGACAAAAATTAGTTAATGGTTAAGCTCTGAAATCTACGATTACCATTAGGGAAAGTGTGGCAATCGGATATGCGGT
>NZ_PJBM01000125.1:0-51726 GCF_002836075.1 Shewanella sp. GutDb-MelDb
CAAATTCCCGAGGAGATTTAACTCTCTAACACCGCTGCAAGTCCCGTACTACCTAAGTAGTTGGCCTGCTGTGCCGTGTCAGTGGATGCGCATTATAGGGGAATACTGATGGAGCACAAGAGGCTTTCTGAATAAAAAGGTTCTATTGTTGCTGTTTGATGATAAAACACCCTGACTAGCTACTTTTTAGGCTTTATAATGCCTAAAACAGCCACTTTAAGGATTTTAAGATGACTAGCTCGCAAAATAACAAGTCACTACGCTCATACAAAGGAACGGTGCCACAGCTTAAAAATGATGTTTATGTCGATGAAGCATGTGTTTTGGTAGGTGATATCACCTTAGATGATGATTCGAGTATTTGGCCTTTAGTTGCTGCCAGAGGTGACGTTAACCATATTAGCATTGGCAAACGTACAAACATTCAGGATGGCACTGTACTACATGTCACTCGCAAGTCTCCTTCATTACCTGAGGGTCAGCCGTTAATTATTGGTGACGATGTCACGATTGGGCATAAAGCGATGCTGCATGGCTGTAAAGTGGGTAATCGTATTTTAGTCGGTATGGGGGCGATCATCCTTGATGGTGCGATATTAGAAGATGATGTGATTTTGGGTGCGGGTTCCTTAGTGCCGCCCAATAAAGTATTAAAAAGTGGTTATCTTTATGTCGGTAGCCCGGCTAAGCAGATCCGCGCACTGACCGAAGCTGAGTTTGCCTTCTTACCTCGATCTGCTGACAACTATGTCAGACTTAAAAATGAATATTTGCAAGAAGGCGAATAAAGAACCTAGCTATATAAGTTTGACCCCATCTAACTCATCGAATGCCTCTTGTTCGATGAGTTGCTCAATCTCATCTTCAATATCAAATCGATACTCGTCAAAAATAGCCAATGCCTTGCTAGCGATATCATGTTGATCCGCACTCAGTACTGTCGCAGACAATTCAGCTAACTTTGCTAAGCCTATTCGACACTCTATATTGACGCCTTCCACCTGAACGGGGAAAACAACACTCAGGGCTTGTGGTTCCCAATCTTGTAAGTCAGGAAACAATATACTTTGATTCATTTTGCTCTCTATTAAAGCTCTGCTCTCAACTGCGTTAAAACTGCTTCAACGCCAGGTTTAACCTTACGCCAAATCAAAAAACTCTGCGCAGCTTGTCCCACCAGCATCCCTAAACCATCAACTGCTTGCTTGGCGCCTTGCGCTAGTGCCCAAGCGTTAAAGGCGGTTTGTTCTTTGCCATACATCATATCGTAGCAAACAGTGTCACCAGCTATTGTTTGATGACTGATCTTGGGTACATCACCGCTTAAGCTAGATGAGGTCGAATTGATAATAATATCGTAGCTTTGCCCTGTATGCCCGATAGGTAATGTGACGACATCACCGTACTCAGCAAATATGTCGACCAATGCTTTAGCTTTAGATTGAGTGCGATTAACGATCGTCAACTTAGCGATACCAGCCTGCAATAATGGCAATATACAGCCTCTAGCCGCTCCCCCCGCACCCACCAGCAAAATATTTAAGCCTTTTAGGCTACCGAATTGTCGCTGTAGATCGGTAACCAGGCCCAGCCCGTCGGTATTATCCCCACGAATTGTGCCATTGCTTAATACTGATAGCGTGTTTACTGCCCCAGCAAGCTGCGCTTGGTCACTTAATTCATCGCACAGTGCAAATGCTTGTTCTTTGAAAGGCACGGTAACATTTGCCCCCAAGCCTTGGTTGGCAACAAAAGTACGAAAACTAACTTCAAATGCATCCACTGGAGCCAAAATGGCTTCATATCGTAATGACTGATTTGTTTCAGCAGCAAACACGGCGTGGATTTTCGGTGACTTACTGTGCCCAATAGGGTTACCAAATACTGCGTATCTATCCGTCATCATCAACACTCTGTTGCTAGCTAAACTTAGTGGGGGTTAGTTTACCGCGGATTTAGCGACTAGCAATCTATTCTGTCGCCGTTATTTTCACTGTGCATAATTGCTATAATGGCGGCATGACGAGTAATAGAAGATGAAAGATGAATTGGTTAAAACGCCTGGTAAGTAAAAAAGAGACCACAGAAGAGCGAGATCCGCAGCAATCGAATGCTTATGATCGTATTGGTGGCGAGAAAACCATTCGCGCAGTTGCTCATCAGTTTTATTTGCAGATGCAGTCTAAACAGGAAAGCAAACAGTTACTCAGTATTCATCGAGCGCCGCTGAGTGAATCAGAACAAAAGTTATTTGAATTTCTAAGCGGTTGGTTAGGCGGACCGCAGCTATATCAGCAGAAACATGGCCACCCCGCTTTAAAAGCAAGACATATGCCGTTCAACATTGACGAGAACATGCGCGAACAATGGTTAGCTTGTATGAAAACGGCTATTGAAATAGAGATAGAAGATAAGCAACACCAACAAGCCATTTACGCTGCGATATCGACACTTGCGGATCATATGCGAAACCAGTAACGCCCTTTTATCGATGCGTGACTGATTTCACCTTCTATATAATCATTGCAGTTTATGCACTTAACCACTCTCTTGGCTTAAGGAAGTCACTGTATAACGCGGCTTCTGGGCTGCCGGCTTCTGGAGTGTAGGCATATTCCCAACGTACCAGTGGTGGCATAGACATCAAAATTGACTCGGTACGGCCTCCGGTCTGTAATCCAAACAAGGTGCCACGATCATAAACCAAATTAAACTCAACATAACGACCACGGCGATACAGTTGGAATTGGCGTTCATGTTCGCCATACTCAGTATCCTTACGGCGTTCAACAATGGGTGCGTAAGCTGTTATAAAGCCATTACCTACTGCTTGCATAAAGGCAAAACTCTTATCAAAGCCCTCTTTATTGAGATCATCAAAGAATAACCCGCCAACACCACGGGTTTCATTGCGATGTGGTAACCAAAAGTATTCATCACACCATTGCTTATATTTTGGATATGCCTCATCGCCGAAGGGTTCACACAAAGACTTGGCATTTTGGTGCCACTCCACAACATCTTCTAGGTAAGGGTAATAAGGGGTCAAGTCAAAACCACCACCAAACCACCATACCGGATCCGCGCCCTCTTTATGCGCGATAAAAAAGCGTACATTGGCATGAGTTGTTGGTATATGTGGGTTCTTTGGATGAATAACTAACGAAACCCCCATCGCCTCGAAGCTACGCCCAGCGAGTTCAGGACGGTGAGCGGTTGCCGATGCAGGCATAGATGCACCTGTCACATGAGAAAAGTTAACCCCCGCTTGCTCGAATACCGCACCATTGGTCAATACGCGACTTTGTCCGCCACCGCCCTCTTCACGTTTCCAAGAGTCCTCCACAAATTGTGCAGAACCATCTAGTGCTTGGAGTCCATTACAAATTCGAGTTTGAAGATCGAGTAAGAAAGCTTTTACTATTGCAGAATCTGGTGTGCTCATACTTTTCCTTGATTAACCTTTTCTTATAATGTTGCCGCTCTTGGCATCGATAATCGTTGAAGGAGCAGTCTGACTTCCTAGCTCTCCAACCACTAACCCAGCAATAATGCCCTCAAACTGCTGTCGAACGGCTATAGGTGATAACGCGGGCTCTTGACCTGATAAATTGGCACTGGTTGAAACAATGGGTTTATTGATTGCAGCGCATAGCCCTTTCACACCGATATGCGAGGTAACTCGTACGGCTATGGAATTAAAGGTACCGCTTAATAATTTAGACAGCCCAGATTTGATTGGCATGATAAAGGTAAAAGGGCCGGGCCATTTACTGTGAACAAATGCTAGCTGCTCAACACTAAGCTGAGATTCATCAATATAGGGAAGGAGTTGTTGATAGTCACCCGCAACGAGTATCAAGCCTTTGTGCCAAGGACGCTGCTTTATTTGCAGCAACTGATGAATAGCTTCATCATTGTCGGGATCGCAACCTAAACCATAAACGGCCTCCGTTGGGTAGGCGATGATGCCTCCTTGTTCAATAAGCTCAGCCACTTCAGCAGGCAATACTTCTAACATTTATCTCACTGTTCCTTACTCAATATAAGCTGCACTGTTTAATGTCACTATGATTACTCAAAAGCGACATTAGTGGAAGGTAATATGATTATTTAGACAGGCCGTTTATATTTGCACGTTTTCTCGGGACATTCTAAGCGCATTCCTGCCGCCCCTTTACGCTCAACTAAAATCCCAAAACCACAATCAGGACACGCTTCAGCTCTAGGTGGATAGTTCACCAAAAACTTACATTTAGGATAAGCACTGCAAGCATAGAATGATTTACCAAATCGACTGGTTCTATGCTCAACATGACCCGACTTACACTTTGGACAATCAATTTCATCTTCTGCGTCGGCTTGATCGTGTTTTTCGATGTGACTGCATTGAGGGTAATTGGTACAACCAATAAAAATACCAAATCGACCAGACTTAACGGCAAGCTCATTACCGCACTCGGGGCAGCTTGAGCCTTCAATCACTTGAGTTTCTATAGACTCATGCTGCACTAATGGCCGAGTGTAATCACAACTAGGATAGTTATTACAGCCGATAAACCCACCATGCTTACTGTGTCTTACTGACAGTTCACTGCCACACTTAGGACAGAGTTCATACTCTTTTTCTAATGCGTGTTCATGTGTTGTAAACAGTTGCTTATCGATTTTAGCCATGATTATCTCAGTTCTTCAATATAGCGCTATTCTACCAAGTATTAGCGTAACTTTTGTATTCATCTAATAGGTTTTGATAAAAAGTGGTGGTATATTGTATCCAAAAAAATAAAGGGTTAATTGATGAATACAAAAAATAAAATTGCTTTAACTATCATAGCGGCGCTATCTGGCTCAATATCTGGCTGTTCAAGCACAAACAATCCCCCACTTCAGCCAGAACTAGTACAACAAATATCTACAGCTTCAGAAAGTACACTCTTTGATGCTTCAAGCCCACTGTTAACCGTTGCTCATTTCCAACAAGCAAGCGCGGCTTTAGCAACCACAACTGAATTTAATAGCCTTGATAAGCTACTCTATTACTTCCGTGCATTTAGTTATTATGGTCCCATAGAACAGCTAGAAGCGACCGACTATGCTGGGTTATCTGTTGCGCTTGAACAACTTGCAAGCTCAGGTCAATTAAATAACCAAGCTCGCTTGCAGGAGCAGTATGCGGTAACGGTTTATCGCTATTTCTCAAGCAATGAACGTGCAGTGCAACTCGCACCATTACTACCGCAGCTAAACACTCAACTAGCCCAACTGGCAAGCACTGCCAGCCTACAGTCAAACGACTACGCTTTGCTTGAAACATTAAAAGCCTATGGTTTTTTGTTTAACGTCAGTCGCAAGGAGATTGATGGCGAACTCAATGCCACGTTACTCTCAGCACAGCTCAATGAGCCTTTAGTTTCATTTGCAGCCAGCGATGCAAGTATTCGCGCAGATAAAGACTGGCCGCGAACCAATGCATATTGGGCGTTAGCACTCTATAGACTATCATTACCATCATCAGAGGATGGCGAAACAACTGCACTTGAAAAAGCCGTCGATGAGGCCGTTGCAAATATTGCTAAGCAAGATGTCGCTAAACGCGGAGAGAGCGCCAAAGATGCATACAGCAAGGGCTATCATGTTAATACCTTTGCAGCCCAAGAGCGTTGCCAAGAAAATAGCGAAATATGCCGTATCCCAGAACTTAAAGAAGCGCTGCCGATAGAGCACCGTTGCTCTGACTCGTTATTTATTTTAGCGCAAGATCTTAACCAACAAGAGCTAACTGACAGCTGTACTAAGCTCACATCTCAAGAGTCGCATTTTCATCAACTGCTTGAAACACAGCAGCAGCCCACAGCCAACGATAACAATGATGCATTAAGAGTCGTGGCATTCAAAAACTGGAGCCAATATCACTACTATGGCCAGTTAGTCTTCGACATTCAAACCGATAACGGCGGCATGTATATCGAAGGAAAACCGTCCAAACCGGGCAACCAAGCGACTTTCTTTGCCTATCGCCAATGGTGGATAGAGCCTGAGTTTGCGATTTGGAACTTAAATCATGAATATGTTCATTATTTAGATGGCCACTTTGTAAAGTATGGCGGTTTCGGACACTTCCCTAGCAAAATGGTGTGGTGGTCAGAAGGCTTAGCTGAATACATTGCGCGGGGAGATCAAAACCCAACCACGCTTAAAATCATCAAGCGCGACATCGAAGAGGCCCCGTCATTAGAAGATATATTCGCGACTGAGTACAAAGATGGCGTAGATATGACCTACAAATGGAGTTACATGGCGGTGCGTTTTCTTGCCGAGCATCACCATAGTGATTACGTGAAGCTGAGCCAGTTCTTGAAAACAGATTACTTTGAAGGTTATGAGTCACTACTCGCCGAGTTGACTCAACATCAGCAGGAGTTTGCAGGTTGGCTTGCAGCCCAAGTCGAACAATTCGATGACAGTGAAGAAAAAGCTAAGCCTAGACTGCATAAACAGAACCGCTATGCTTATCGTGACTACTTGCAGCCAGAGCACTTAACTCAAGACAGCAAACACTTACATTTTTAGTGCTAGCTAATAATGATACTAAAAAGGAGGCGTTAGCCTCCTTTTTATATGCTCAAACAGATGCTTACTTATGAATGTAGACGACCATCAGGTTGCTCAAAGATGAGATCTTCCATCTGTTCATAGGCCAACTCATGGCCTGGCGCATTAAATAACACCATTAAGATAACCCATTTTAGATCATCTAAATTTAACGTCGTTTCGTCGAGCTCCATCACCCGATCGATAACCATTTCACGCGTTTCGACACTGAGCACTTTAATTTGCTCTAGAAACAGCAGAAAGCCGCGGCTCTCCACATCAATTTTATTTATCTCATCTTTGGTATAAATACGGAAAGATTGTTGATCATGATTGCAAAGGTAAGGTGTTCCCGCCTCTTGCAACTCGGCTAGGCCTTCCAACCAAGTCAAAGCCTTAATTATCTCCGACTGGTGAAAGCCAGCACGCGTTAATTCTTTTGTGAGTTCGTCTTCATCGACTAAAAACTCAGCTTCACTATGCACATAGTTTTCAAATAGATACATGAGGATATCAAACATGGCTAGCTCCTCTTAAGTCTTACATAACCACCGGGTACAGCAGTAACCCAACCTTGTAATTCAAGCTCAAGCAACTGCTCCAATACTAGCTCTATGGCTTTTCCACTATGCTCAACCACGTTATCGATCGTTGTGGTTTCATAACCTACACTAGCTAACAGCGAAGCAAATGGCAAATCAGAGACTATCTCACCCCCTATATGGTGGCAGGCCTTCACTTCTTCAAGGTGGTAGCCAGATAAAACCGCGATTTCTTCTAAAATGTCGCCAGCAGACTCCACTAATTTGGCCCCATCACGAAGAAGTTGATGACAGCCTTCACTCTGACCACTCAATACACTTCCCGGCATCGCAAACACTTCTCGCCCTTGCTCATTCGCTAACCTAGCACTAATTAAAGAACCACTTTTTAAGCTAGCTTCTACAACAAGGGTTCCTAGAGTTAGACCGCTAATGATCCGGTTTCGTTTCGGGAAATTACCAGAATAGGGTTTCACCTGCGGCCAAAATTCGGTCATAACGCAGCCATCATTCTGAATATCATGATAAATACTCCGATGCCTTTTGGGATAAATAACTTCAGCCCCTGTGCCCAGAACCGCAATGCTGACGCCTCTGTTATCAATAGCTGCCTGATGCGCAGCCCCATCGATCCCTAACGCCATACCACTGACAATGCAAAGCTGCTGATCCACCAGCTGCGAAGACAACGAGTAAGCCATTTTCAATCCCCCCGGCGTGGCATTACGACTACCAACTATCGCAATACCCGGGCGTATTAAACTGGTGATATTACCTTTGATGAACAGGACGGTTGGCGGGTCACTAATCTGTTTAAGCAAAGGCGGATAGAGAGGATCAGCCAAACACAATAAGTGGTTGAACTCACTTTGTTGTTGCCATTCAAGTGCAGTATCAACTAAGGCGTAATCGGGGGTTAAATTAGCATTGAGTAATGACTCTGGTAGAGGTAATGCATCGGGTTCATGGGTTAACCTTTGCCTTAGCTCTTCCACATCCATGTAGTTTATTAATTGTTTAATCCGAGCGGGTCCTAACCCGGATACAGCAGAAACAACTAGCCAATCGACCAGCTTGTCATTAATAACTTAGCCTCTAATGTCAGTGCAGCACTATCGCTGCACTGGTATAAGCTCTAACTCTAGACTATTCACCCGCTATCAGCGAATCGGGAATAGTGAGTTTATCCGCAATGCGGACAGGCCTTTCATTTTTGAGGATAATTCCTAAGCTGACCTTTTCGAAAACTTTGAAGACCATTAACTTACCACGATATAGATCCGGCATTTGTACTGCATTATCCGCCGAGACATTGGCTAACATCTTCTCGTAACGATTACGATCGTTAGGCTGTACAGGTATACCATCACCATCGATAACGACGACATCACCCTCTTTGAAAATAGAGAACACATGCCCAGTTTCAACACCGTCAATATAGCCTCGGTCAAGGTAGGCGACATCTAGCTTACCCATTGCTCGAATGTCTTTACCCGATGCCAAAACGGTCGTAACAGCGGTTAACTCCGCAGCTCTCGGCATAAAGTAGGCTGACATCAACGAGTCATCTTCAATCGGTAAGATACGGTTGCCAGCTCTTGTTTCGCGTAAGCTACTGAGTAATTCAACCTTAGAAACAGCGCCGGATTCAACCACTCGACCACTGGCCGCCAACACAACTTCTAACCCAAGAGACTCGCCCTCAGCATTAGAGAACTCACGGCCCTGCGCATAAACGCCAAATTTATCACCGACGGTCAGCTCACCTTGAACATAGACAATATCTGACACCACATGATATTTAGACGGACTTTCACCGCCCATAATCATAGGCTGCGCTTCAAACCACTCTGCATCGACAACTCTGTTTTGCAGTAAATAAGGTTGAATAAGTGACAAATCGACCGCGGGGATGGCACCGTTCTTTGCCGAGATACGCCCAGCAGGGCTCTTGCTTAAATGAGGTTTAACCACCAAACGTGGCACACCATCAATAAACACCAACGTCAGTTTATCACCGGGATAAATTAAGTGCGGGTTCGCCACTTGCGGGTTCGCTCCCCACAATGTTGGCCATCGCCAAGGATCCTTTAGGAAAAAAGTTGATATGTCCCAAAGGGTGTCGCCTTTTTTGACAACATAGGACTCAGGGTGTCCAGATTTAAGTGTCAAGGTATCAGCGAATACGAACGTACAACCAAGCATAAGTGAGGCAAGTAATAGTAACCGTTTCATCAGGGTATCCATGCTATTTGCTCTTTATTAGATTATAAGTAGAGCTTTTGCTGTTATTGAATGCCGCTAAAGACTAAAATTGAGTCATTAGCCAAAGCCAGTATAACCAACTGACTTAGATTTGACAGACCTGTTAAGAGTTTAGGTATGAGTTTACTAAAAGTGTTACGTTTTCCAGATGAAAGATTACGCACGATTGCCCAGCCAATCACTGAGTTTAGCGCTGCACTGCAGACGCAAATCGACGATATGCTTGAAACCATGTACGAAGAAAAGGGCATTGGCCTAGCAGCCACCCAAGTTGATTTTCATCAGCAACTCATCGTATTAGACTTACAAGATGAGGTCGAGCGGCCAAAAGTGTTCATTAATTTAGAGATTACCGCCAAAAGTGGTGATTTTCGTAATGAAGAAGGCTGTCTGTCTGTTCCAGGGATATATGCCGAAGTGGATCGGGCAGAGTTTGTCACCATCAAAGCGCTTGACCGTGACGGTAATGAGTTTACGTTAGAAGCAGAAGGCTTGTTTGCGATTTGCTTGCAACATGAACTCGACCATTTGGCAGGAAAGCTGTTTGTTGACTACTTATCACCATTAAAACGTCAACGTATTAAGCAAAAGCTAGAAAAAGCAGCTCGATTAGATGCAAAACAAGGATAAATTTTTGAAACCATTAAATGTCATTTTTGCGGGCACGCCTGACTTTGCCGCTCGTCACCTTCAAGCACTAATCGAATCGCAGCATAATGTTGTCGCTGTATATACTCAACCCGACCGCCCTGCCGGCCGAGGTAAGAAACTGCAATCGAGTCCAGTAAAGGCGTTGGCACTCGAAAATGACATTCCAGTGCTACAACCCAAATCTTTACGTGATGAAGCAGCGCAACAAGAGCTTACCGCCCTCAATGCAGATATCATGGTCGTTGTTGCCTACGGTTTGATTTTACCTAAAGTGGTACTCGATACTCCACACCTAGGTTGTATTAACGTGCATGGTTCGATATTGCCTCGCTGGCGAGGCGCTGCGCCAATTCAACGCGCTTTGTGGGCGGGAGACAGCGAAACTGGCATCACGATTATGCAGATGGATGTTGGTTTAGATACCGGTGATATGCTACTCAAAACTAAGCTCACCATTGAAGATGAAGATACCTCTGCGACTCTATATGAAAAATTAGCATTGCAAGGTCCTGACGCGCTTATTGGAGCACTTGCCGCGCTAGCGGAAGACAACTTACCCGCTGAAAAGCAAGATGAAAGCTTAGCAAATTATGCCGCCAAGCTTTCAAAAGAGGAAGCGCGCTTAGATTGGTCAAAATCAGCACTGGCACTGTGGCGTGAAATCAGAGCCTTTAATCCGTGGCCAGTGAGTCACTATCAGCATGAAGCTAACACCATTAAAGTGTGGCAAAGTCATGTCAGCACCAACAGCACCACTGCAGCGCCAGGCACGATTATTTCAGCAGATAAAACCGGTATCAGTATCGCTACTGGTGATGGCGTATTAACCATTACCAGTATGCAACTTCCAGGTAAAAAACCACTCAGTGTGGCCGACATCCTTAACTCTCGAGCAGACTGGTTTATACCAGGCACCCAACTCACTCATAAAATGGACGACCAAGCCTAATGGCAATGAATTTAAGAGCGCTTGCCGCAAAAGTGGTATTTCAGGTCCTTGAAAAAGGGATATCACTCTCAGTCGCCCTACCCGATCAACAGCGACATATTGAAAGTGGTAAAGACAAAGCCCTGTTGGCCGAACTTTGCTACGGCGTAATGCGCCACTTGCCACAAATAGATAAGCAAGTGAGTGATTGCATGAGCAAGCCCCTTAAGGGCAAACAACGCATTGTGCATCAACTGTTATTAGTTGGCTGTTATCAGCTTTACTTCACCCGCATACCTAGTCATGCCGCTATATCAGAAACAGCAGAAGCATGTCGTCAGTTAAAATTCGAGGGTATGGTTAAGGTCGTCAATGGGGTATTGCGCACCATCCAGCGCCAAGAAAAACCACTATCCACCGATAACGATACGCTAGCGCATAATACTCCCGCATGGATCATTAAGCGGCTTAAAGATGCTTATCCAGAAAACTGGCAAGAGATTATTGAGCAAAGCCATCAGCGCCCGCCAATGTGGTTGCGTAACAATCAGCAATCACAAACGCGTGATGCCTATTTAAGTGCATTGGCCGATATTGAAGTCGAAGCTTCAGCAGGCAGCAGCAGTGACGCGATTTTATTGGCAAGCCCACGCGATGTAATGCAGCTCCCTGGCTTTGAGACAGGCTCGGCTTCGGTACAAGATGGGGCAGCACAATGGGCGGCAACGATACTGGCACCACAGGGTAACGAGCTCGTTCTCGATGCCTGCGCAGCACCGGGCGGTAAAACCTGTCATCTATTAGAGCTTGCTCCTAACATTCAATTGGTTGCGGTTGATAATGACGCCAAAAGACTTGAACGAGTACAACAAAACTTAGACCGACTATCATTGAAAGCAGAATTGATACATGGTGATGCTGCAGATATTGATTCCTGGTGGCAAGGTGATAAGTTTGATCGCATATTATTAGATGCACCTTGCTCTGCAACGGGCGTTATTCGACGTCATCCAGATATCAAATGGCTCAGAAAAAACGACGACATCGAAGAGCTGGCAGCATTGCAATCACAAATAGTTGATCATTGCTGGAAGTGGCTAAAACCTGGTGGCACGCTCTTATATGCGACCTGTTCTATTTTGCCTCAGGAAAACAAAGATCAGATCAGTGCCTTCTTACAAAGAACACCTGACGCGACTTTAGTTCCAATCGAACAACAACCAAACCCGAGTGATGTGGGTTGGCAAATTGTTCCTGGACAAGAAAACATGGATGGCTTTTATTACGCTCGCCTAGTGAAGGATTAGTACGGCAATGAAAATTATCATTTTGGGTGCAGGACAAGTTGGCGGTACATTGGCCGAAAACTTAGTCGGTGAAAATAACGATATCACCATCGTAGACACCGATAAAAAGCGCTTACGTACCTTACAAGATAAGTACGATTTACGCGTGATTGTTGGCCATGGTGCTCACCCAGATGTATTAAAAGAAGCTGGAGCCGAAGACGCCGACATGCTGATTGCGGTCACCAACAGTGATGAGTGTAATATGGCAGCGTGCCAAATTGCTTATTCACTGTTTGGTACTCCAACCAAAATTGCGCGGATCCGTTCAGAGCAGTATTTAAACCTTCGCGATAAATTGTTTATCGATAGCGAAACTAAGCACTCAGAAAATCGCCCACGAGGCGGTTTTATTATTGATGAGCTCATTGCCCCAGAACAACTGGTCACGGCTTATATTGGCCGTTTAGTTGAATATCCTGGCGCACTGCAGGTACTTGAGTTTGCTGAAGGTAAATTAAGCCTTGTTGCCGTTCGTGCCTATTATGGTGGCCCACTTGTCGGTAATGCTTTAGCTGCGCTACGAGAGCACATGCCTAATATTGATACCCGGGTTGCCGCTATTTTTAGGCAAGGTCGACCCATCATGCCGCGTGGCACCACGATTATTGAAGCTGATGACGAAGTCTTCTTTGTGGCCGATAGTCGCCATATCCGTGCAGTTATGAGTGAAATGCAAAAGCTCGATAACTCTTATCGCAATATTATGATTGCCGGCGGCGGTAATATTGGCCTTGGGTTAGCGAAACAACTGCAACGCAACCACTCGGTGAAACTGATTGAACATAAGCAAGAACGCGCTGAAGAGCTATCAGAAAAGTTAGAAAATACCACGGTATTTTGTGGCGATGCCTCAGATCAAGAATTGCTACTTGAAGAGCACATAGACCAAACTGACGTATTCATTGCGGTCACTAACGATGATGAAGCCAATATTATGGCCGCATTGCTCGCTAAGCGCATGGGGGCTAAAAAAGTCATGGTGCTGATTCAGCGAGAAGCTTATGTTGATATTGTGCAAGAGGCCAATATTGATATCGCCATCTCCCCGCAGCAAGCCACTATCTCTGCATTATTAACCCATATCCGCCAAGGTGATATTTGTAATGTTTACTCACTGCGACGTGGGGCAGCAGAAGCCATTGAAGCCATTGCCCATGGCGATAAAAATACGTCCAAAGTTGTCGGTAAGAAAATCAGCGATATAAAGCTACCACCAGGTACGACTATTGGCGCAATTGTCAGAGATGATGAAGTGTTAATGGCACACGACAAAACAGTTATTGAGCAAGGTGACCATGTCATCCTATTCTTAGTAAACAAGAAGTTTATTGGTGAAGTAGAAAAGCTATTCCAACCTAGCGCCTTCTTCTTTTAAACCTGTTCAGGGAACTTAATTCAACACTATGCTGAACTTTAGGCCTCTGCTGTTTATATTGGGGATTTTTCTATCAACGCTAACCGCGTTTATGTTAATCCCCGGTGCGTTTGCACTTTATTACGGTGAAGAAACCGTCGGTGCATTTATGATCTCATCTCTGGTTGCAGGTACTGCGGCCAGCTTTTGCATGCGCCAAGGTCAATCCCAAACACTGCACCTCAACATCAGAGATATGTTTCTACTCACCAGCCTGACCTGGTTTATTGTCAGCTTATTTGCCGCGCTACCTTTTACCCTATATCACGGCATAAATTACACCGATGCCTTTTTTGAAACCATGTCAGGGATCACCACAACCGGCTCAACAGTGCTTTCGGGGCTCGATAGCATGGATCATAGCATCCTGATTTGGCGTTCCTTATTGCAATGGCTCGGTGGTATCGGCTTTATCGTCATGGCCGTCGCGGTACTGCCATTTCTCAACGTCGGCGGTATGCGGCTATTTAGAACAGAATCCTCCGATTGGGGCGACAAAGCGACTCCTCGCACCCAACATATGGCAATGAGCCTGTTTATTGTTTACACCCTACTCACTTTTCTGTGTTTTCTGGCTTATCACAACAGCGGTATGAGTTGGTTTGAGGCCATCAACCACGCCATGACAACCCTTTCAACTGGCGGCTATTCCACATCTGACAATTCAATGGCGGCGTTCTCTAATCAAGCACACTGGGTCGGCATTACCTTTATGCTTGCTGGTGGTCTACCTTTGCTAATGTTTGTCTATATGGTGCAGCAGAAGTCGCTAAAAGTATGGAATGATGCGCAGGTAAAAGGCTTTTTAAAGTTTATATTTTTAGTATCTTCATTACTGGCGCTTTGGTTATGGAGCAGCCGAGAAATCGATCCTATTGATGCCCTTCGTCTAGCCAGTTTTAACGTTGTCTCCGTAGTGACCACCACAGGGTATGGCTTAACGGATTACTCCGCTTGGGGCGCCGTGGCCAATATTGTATTTCTGTTCTTAATGTTTGTTGGCAGTTGTTCGGGCTCGACATCCGGTGGGATTAAGATTTTCCGTTTCCAAATTGCTGGCGTTATTATGCGTGAGCAGCTCAAACAACAATTCCATCCGAATGGGGTGTTTAAAGAGCGCTATAACAACCGCATAATCAGAGATGATATTGTGCGCTCGCTGGTCACCTTTATGCTGCTCTTTACCATGGTCATTGTGGGTTTATCTATCGTATTAGTGCTAACGGGATTAGATCCAGTCACCAGTTTTACCGGTGCGATTACTGCCGTCACAAACGTTGGACCAGGACTTGGAGCGACAATTGGCCCCGCAGGTAATTTCTCTACGCTGCCCGATACCGCCAAATGGGCACTTTCAATCGGGATGCTACTCGGGCGGTTGGAGATCTTAACCGTTGCAGTGCTGTTCCACCCCAGCTTTTGGAAGTACTAAAACTCTGAGTCTATTAAACTCAGAGACTAAAAAGCCGCATCAAATGCGGCTTTCATTTCACTCAAGCGATTAAACTCAAACTCGATTATTTGGCTAACTTAATGAGATGGTCGGCGTAAACATTAACGTCTTCCCAATCGGTGTAATCAATGACCGATGTTGGATCGGTTGGACCGTTAGTCATCTTCATAATAAATTGGATCATCCAACGATCATACCAGCGCCATGATGGGTAATCGACTTTACCCGCAATCACTTTAACGTCTAGTGGCTTCCAAGGTGAAAGCTCAATAAATTTTTGTAGGTACTTATTGTTTTCTGGAATACGTTTTTCAGGATTACGCGCAACCACGTTAACACTGAAAAAACTGGCCGATTTTGCCGTGAACTGCGCCTGATGCTCAGTGACAAATTCAAACACCGACTTATGATATGAGCCATAAAGCACACACGCGCCAAGGGCAACAACGTCATACTTTGACCAGTCCAGCCCTTCAGCCTTAGCTTCATTAATGTGCATCATATCGCACTGATGCCCTTCACTAACGATACGGTCGGCAATCGCGCGGCTAATCCTAGCGGTATGACCGCCACGAGAGTAGTACAGGACCAATACTGATTTATTCATTATTCAAACTCGGAAGATTCCATATTGAATTCATTGTTACAGTAAATTAGCGATTTAACAGGATAATAGATCACAAATTAGGTATAGCTCATATTATCAGCATCAAAAATTGAGATCCCTGTGTTGCAGAGGTATATTGTTTTATAATCACAACTCAATTAGAATTAACTAATTAAAGGCGATAAAAGAGAGTAACCGTATGCAAAAAGAAATTGATGTAAGTGCAATGGTGACTAATGCCGAAAGCGCTGCAAAATGGCTAAAAGCAATTGCCAACCCATACCGGTTAATGATTTTGTGCTTACTGCTAGACAAAGAGTTAAGCGTAACCGAGTTAAATGCAACGGTGCCACTGAGCCAGTCAGCATTATCACAGCACTTAGCTGTATTACGCTCTGAAGACTTGGTCGCTACACGCAAGAGTTCTCAAGTGGTTTTTTATACCTTAAAGAACAAAGAAGTGACCGAAGTTATCTCCATTTTGTATCGTAAATATTGTGCTTAAGCTTATTTTAGACATAAAAAAGCCTGCGAGTGAGCAGGCATTTTTATGTCTTATAGAATTGAAACCACTGTAAAAATTAGCGCTCGGCAAAAGCACGGGCAAACTCGTCTACTTTATTCCAATCAGTAAATTCGAACGTACCACTGGTATCCGTCGGCCCTTTGGTCATCCACATAATAAAACGGATCATGGTCTTATCGAAGAGTCGATATTTAGGGTAGTCAATTTTACCAGCAAACACGGCTAGTTGCTGCGGTTGCCACAATGAAAGCGCTAAAAACTTTTTCACGTAAGGATTAGTTTCAGGGGTATTTTTTTCAGGTTTTCTCGCCACCACATTAACCGTAAAAAAGGCATTTTTCTTCGCATCTAATACCGCATGGTGGCGATTTATAAATTGGTACAACTCTGGTCGATGTTTGCCATACCGAATACTCGCGGCAACTAATATTTTGTCAAATTGAGCCAAACCTAAGCTTTCCGCTTCATCTAATGATGCCAGCGTTACCGTCGCGCCAAGTTCTTGATTTATTTTCCTAACCTGCTCACAAATTGCTTTGGTTTGACCATCAACGGTCGAATAGATAACTAGTGTATTACTCATTAACGTCCTGCTATTTTCTGATTCAAATTATGGCAAAGGGCCACGACTGATTAATATAAAACTGAATGATTAAAGCTAGCTTAGTCGCGAACGTCGTGCTGTACTTTTTTTAGTTTTTCCAAAATGTCGGTGTAAACAAGATCAATAACGTAAAGACCTCTAAGCGACCAAATAACATGGCAAACAGCAGTACCCATTTTGCGCCATCACCAATGCTGGCATAGTTACTAGCAACCTCACCTAAGCCTGGACCCAAGTTATTTAAGCATGCCGCTGTCGCACTAAATGCGGTAATGGCATCCATTTCCATCGCCATTAAAATGAGCATGCACACCACAAAGACTAAGGCGTAGGCAGAGAAAAAACCCCACACTGCATCGATGACCCGATCGGGTAATGCTTTACCACCAATTCGAATGGAAAACATGCCACGTGGATGTACTAATCGCTTAAGCTCACGAGACCCCTGCAGCAGCAATAAAATCATTCTCATCACCTTAATACCGCCTGCCGTTGATCCGCCACTGCCACCAATGAAACTCGAAAAAATCAACAGAATCGGTAAAAATAGCGGCCAAGTATGAAAACTTTCAGTCCCAAAACCTGCCGTAGTAGACACTGATACCGCTTGAAAAAGTGCGTAATCAAGTGTTTCCTCAGCTGAGTCATAAATGCCAGAATGATACAGAGTCAAGAAACAGACTGTTGTTAATGCCAACTGAATGGCAATCAACGCTTTAAATTCAGCATCTTTGAAATAGACTTTGAGGTTGATCCCTCGACGTGAAAAAGCAGCAAAATGCAGGCTAAAATTTAGGGCGGCGATTAACAGAAAAACGACACAGACCATATTTATCGCGGGACTATCAAAATAGCCTATGCTGGCGTCATGGGTTGAGAAACCGCCTATCGCAATGGTTGAAAACGAGTGACATATTGCATCAAATACATCCATACCTGCAGTCCAATAGGCCACTGCACATGCTACCGTTAATGCAAAATAAATATACCAAAGCGCCTTGGCTGTTTCAGCAATTCTCGGTGTCATCTTACTGTCTTTAACAGGCCCTGGTGTTTCGGCACGATATAACTGCATCCCCCCCACACCCAGTACAGGCAAAATGGCTACGGCGAGTACAATAATCCCCATTCCACCAAGCCACTGCAGTAAGTGTCGATAGAAAAGGATGGCTTTGGGGAGGGCGTCTAACCCGACGATAACGGTAGCCCCCGTTGTGGTTAACGCTGAGAAGGATTCGAAAAAACTATCGGTAAGGCTAAGGGAGGGTTGACCTGAGAAAATAAACGGCACCGCACCAATAGAGCCCAGTACCACCCAGAAGAGCACCACTAACAGAAACCCCTCTCGGGTACGCAGATCTTTACGATGATGGCGGTTAGGATACCAAAATGTAAACCCGAGTATGAGACACAAAACAAATGCCTGAATAAACGCCATGCCGCCACCATCTTTATAGATAACAGCAACAAGGGCTGGCGGAAGTAAAGACAAGGAAAACAATCCCATTAATAGGCCTGTTATTCTTATTATTGTTCTATATTGCATTCGATTCCATTACTAGCGCATTTTTGCTCAAACGCATTTTCGCATACTTAGTGGTTTTGTTCACAACCGATTCACTTCCAGTAACAGTCATCCTATTCAGTTGACTTAAATACCGCAATCAACTGCCCTTGACTCATGGTTGCCAATTCTTGGTTCAAGTCCTTTTTAAAGCACTTGGGGATCGCAAATTGAATACTGATGGTGTCACTAAAGACTTTATCTTCAATAACGACATCAAGCTGTGAAAAAAGATGTTCAACATCTTTCAACTGATGGTATCCACACACCAGCTGACCTGGGTAACGGATCTGTTTTAGCTGAGTCTCTAGTAAAGGTAGCCCTTTTTTAAGCCCCAAGCTATACGCGCGCACAAGTCCACCGACACCGAGTTTAGTACCGCCAAAATAACGGATAACAACAGCACCGATCTCACCAATATTGGCACCTTGTAGCGAAGCCAGCATAGGACGCCCCGCACTCCCTGACGGCTCACCGTCATCGCTAGAACCAATATTGATGCTGTCAGACGGTGCTCCTGCCACAAACGCATAACAATAATGGTTTGCCCCTGGATACTTAATTTTTAATTGAGAGAGTTCACGTTTAAACTCTACAGCTGAACCGCAATGAAATACGCAGGAGATAAATCGGCTATGTTTTATCTCTTCCTCAATCAATAATTCGGCAGCAGGGATAAGATAACTCTCACTCAAAATAAACGACTCATTGAAGTTCTTAGGATTAATATTGGACTAGGACAACGCATAACGTTACCGATTAAGCCCAAAGTTTCGTGTCATATTTTCAGTACGGTCGCTATGTACGATCACGTTATCTTCAATACGTATCCCGCCAAAAGGACGCAATATATCAACCGTGTCCCAGTTTATCTGTTGCTGACGCTTATCTTGCTTCAACTCATTCAACAAAGAGTCGATAATATAAACACCGGGCTCAATCGTTAACACTTGGTTTTCAGCTAAAGTGCGAGTACAACGCAAAAATGGGTGCGCATCAGGGGAAGCAATATGGGTGCCTTTCTCATCCGCAAGGAATCCCCCCATATCATGAACCTGTAAACCAAGCATATGCCCTAGCCCATGAGGGAAAAATACACTGGTGATCCCTTGCTCAACCAAACCATTTATATCACCTGAAACGATATCAAAATCAATCAGTATTTGCGCGAGTTTATAATGCGTCGCAACGTGTAAATCGGCGTAATTAACCCCGGGTTTCATCATGGTAATGATCTGCTGCTGCATGGTGTCTATCGCGGTGATCAGATCATCGAAAATATTTTTTTCAAATGCGTAAGTTCGAGTGATATCTGACGCATAACCATGAAAATTAGCCCCTGCATCAATCAAAAATGAGTGCCTATGTGCCGGTGTTGTTTGTTCAAGTGCGGTGTAATGCAATATCGCCGCATTTTCATTTAATGCCACAATACTACCGTATGGCACTTGGTTTTCACCTTGCGCGATAGCGCTGAGGTAGACTTGCAGGATTTCAAATTCGCTGCCGCCATTGTAAAAAGCCGTCTTTGCAGCTTGATGCCCGGTGACTGCGATGTCGTTAGCCTTTCTCATACAAGCTAACTCATAGGCCGTTTTATTGGCTCTATGGTAGTTAAGATAACTTAAGACTGAATCTGGATTGCGTCTTGTAAACCCAAGTACATCAGCAACATCTAAATGCTCACCAATATAGGCCCAATCATTGATATCTTTTGGCAACAACTCTGCGACTTTATCGGCTTTGGTCAGGTATTTAATATCGACATGCTCAGCCCAAAAGTCCGTTGGTTTATCTGCAACCTTATGCCAGAAATCAACAGGACGATAAAAAATGAGAGTAGGCTTATCTCGACCATTAACCACTAACCAAGAGTTGGGATTATCCGTCACCGGTAACCAAGCTTTAAAATGAGGATTAACCTTAAACGGATAGTCCATGTCATCTAAAAACTGTCGATGTAGTTGGCCAGAGTGGATCACTAGACCTGACAAGTTTTCACGTGAAGTGATATCAGCCACGCGGCGATTTAACTCGCTAATATGGTCACGATAAAGATGCGCTAACTGTTCCATGAGGGTTACCTTATTGTTATATAGTCTGGTATCGACGTTGGCTCAGTCTATCACAAGGTCGGTAAAACTCTAGATTTGTCGCAGTAGGACTGCCCCTAAAAAAGCATGTTTACAGAGATGTATAAAGGCATAGGTAAAGGGATAATATTCATCCGGCATTAAAAGGCGTAGTGAAGGCTAAACCTAGCAAACTCCTCACTTTTAATGCATATAAGCGTCAAACATCCAGATTTACAGGCAGCACGCCCATCATTTGACTTTAATCCGCAAATCACTCAATCGATATTGGCAGCTCAGCGTATTGACTGGCATATTCCAAATCATAGCGGTATAGCACTCTTACCTGAGCTGCGTTTTCAATGAAGTCTAGTGCCTATAAACAGGTCATTCTGCGCTTGGATTTAGCACTATCGCCCTGAGCATTAAATACATACTCAGCAATCCCCTCTAAATCTTATTTTTTGGCTTAACTATCAGCGGATGCCTCCACCAAAAACCACGTAAAGTTGTTGCGCTGATAACAAAAAAGTCGCGCTTTAATCACAGCAACTCTAACCAGAGTGATTTACAAATGAGAAAGCGTACACCCTAGTTTATTTAATATAAAAATTTAGCACTTCAAACATTTAATGCCTATTTTAACACTATAGTTTTAGGTTAAAACAAGAGGCACACACAAAACAATCACATTAAACCACTGATATAAAACCATTAATGGTAACGCACAAGCAAAAACAAAACGGTCGTTTAAATTGGGTGTTGTAATTTAATGTGATTAGTCGCACACTGAGCAACAACTGGTCAAATGATGGCCGAAGCTGCTGTGAAGAAGAGAGTTATATTTACTCACAAAAGTAAGAGTGGATATTTAACTTAAGCTATAAGGAAGCAAGCAATGATCTACCAAAGCCCTACAATTGAGGTTGAGTTACTTGAGGACAATATCGCTCATTTGTGTTTTAACGCACAAGGTTCGGTCAATAAGTTCGATAGAGAAACCATCGACTCTTTAAATGCTGCACTCGACAGCATTAAGCAAAATAACAATATCAAAGGTTTAATGCTAACGTCAGCAAAATCTGCATTTATTGTTGGTGCTGACATTACTGAATTCTTGGGGCTTTTTGCTGAAGAAGATTCAGTACTACTGTCTTGGTTGGAAGAAGCTAATGTTGTTTTCAACAAATTGGAAGATCTGCCTTTCCCGACGATTTCAGCCATTAATGGATTTGCACTCGGCGCTGGATGTGAAACCATTCTAGCCACCGATTTCCGTGTTGCAGACACCACCGCTCGCATTGGTCTACCAGAAACTAAGCTAGGCATCATTCCAGGTTTTGGCGGCACTGTTCGCTTACCTCGCGTAGTCGGCGCAGACAATGCCCTTGAGTGGATCACGTCAGGCAAAGATCAACGACCAGACGCCGCATTAAAAATGGGTGCTATCGATGCGCTTGTCGCACCAGAAAAGCTGCAAAGTGCAGCACTTAGAATGTTGAAAGATGCCATAGCAGAAAAGCTCGATTGGCAGACGCGCCGAGCTAGAAAGCTAGCGCCACTAACACTGCCAAAACTTGAAGCGATGATGTCATTTGCAACCGCTAAAGGCATGGTCTTTAAAGTTGCAGGAAAACACTACCCAGCACCAATGGCTGTCGTCAGTGTTATCGAGCAAGCGGCACAATGCGATCGCGCTGCGGCACTAAAAATTGAACATCAAGCCTTCGTGAAACTGGCTAAAACCGAAGTAGCTCAAGCACTGATTGGTATTTTCCTAAACGACCAGTTGGTTAAAGGTAAAGCCAAGAAAGCAGGCAAACTTGCTAAGAAAGTTAATTCAGCCGCAGTATTAGGGGCTGGGATCATGGGCGGGGGTATTGCTTACCAGAGTGCAAGTAAAGGCACCCCAATTGTGATGAAAGATATTGCGCAACCTGCGCTAGATTTAGGCCTTAACGAAGCATCTAAACTGCTAACCGCACAAGTTAAACGTGGTCGTTCTACCCCTGCTAAAATGGCAGTGGTACTCAATAACATCACCCCAACGCTGGATTACGCTCCCGTTAAAGCGGTTGATATTATTGTTGAAGCCGTTGTTGAGCATCCAAAAGTTAAATCGATGGTGCTAGCAGAAGTTGAGCAGCATGTTAGTGAAGATACGATCATCACTTCAAATACCTCGACTATCTCAATCAACCTGCTTGCTAAGAGCCTTAAAAAGCCTGAGCGCTTCTGTGGGATGCACTTCTTTAACCCAGTGCACAAAATGCCTTTAGTAGAAATTATTCGCGGCGAAAACAGCTCTGAAGAAACGATTGCTTCCGTTGTTGCTTACGCCAGCAAGATGGGTAAAACCCCTATCGTTGTTAACGACTGCCCTGGTTTCTTCGTTAACCGTGTATTGTTTCCATATTTTGCAGGCTTCAGTGGCCTACTCGCTGATGGCGCAGACTTTGCGGCTATCGATAAAGTGATGGAGAAGCAGTTTGGCTGGCCTATGGGTCCTGCATACTTACTTGATGTTGTTGGCCTTGATACGGGTCACCATGCTCAAGCCGTTATGGCGGAAGGTTTCCCAGAGCGTATGGGTAAAACAGGTAAAGATGCCATTGACGTTATGTTTGAAGCCCAGCGTTTTGGTCAGAAGAACAACAAAGGCTTCTACCAATATTCAGTTGACCGTCGCGGTAAGCCAAAGAAAGATTTAGACCCAACGAGCTATGCGTTACTGCAAGCTGAGTTTGGTGAGAAGAAAGCATTTGAGTCAGATGAGATCATCGCTCGTACAATGATCCCAATGATTATCGAGACAGTACGCTGTCTTGAAGAAGGTATTATCGCTTCGCCTGCTGAAGCGGATATGGGCTTAGTTTATGGCCTTGGTTTCCCACCATTTAGAGGCGGTGTATTCCGTTACCTAGATACTATGGGTGTCGCTAACTTTGTCGCTCTCGCTGACAAATATGCTCACCTAGGTGGCCTATATCAAGTAACCGACACTATGCGTGAACTCGCCGCCAACAATGGCAGCTACTACCAGCAGGCTTAAGCAGCAAGGATTAGAACAATGAAAAATGCCGTAATCGTAGATTGCATTCGTACTCCAATGGGCCGCTCAAAGGCTGGTGTATTTAGAAATGTACGTGCAGAAACTCTTTCTGCTGAACTCATGAAGTCACTGCTTGAGCGTAACCCTCAGCTTGACCCGAACACCATTGAAGATGTGCTATGGGGTTGTGTACAACAAACTCTTGAGCAAGGCTTCAACATCGCACGTAACGCTGCGCTACTTGCAGGTATTCCTAAGCAAGTCGGTGCTGTTACTATTAACCGTCTGTGTGGTTCATCAATGGATGCACTTCACCAAGCTGCCCGTGCAATTATGACAGGCCAAGGCGATACGTTTATCGTCGGTGGTGTTGAGCACATGGGCCACGTACCAATGAGCCATGGAGTGGACTTCCACCCAGGTCTTGCTAATAACGTCGCTAAAGCGTCGGGTATGATGGGCCTTACCGCTGAGATGCTCGGTAAAATGCATGGCATTACCCGTGAACAGCAAGATGCATTTGCAGTACGCTCACATCAACGTGCACAAGCTGCAACGGTTGAAGGTCGCTTCGCCAATGAAATCGTTGCCATTGAAGGCCACGACGCAGACGGCGCACTGATTAAAGTTGAGCATGATGAAGTGATCCGCCCTGAAACATCAATGGAATCACTCTCTGGGCTACGCCCCGCTTTTGATCCTGTCAACGGCACAGTTACCGCAGGTACTTCATCTGCATTGTCTGATGGCGCATCTGCCATGTTGGTGATGGAAGAAGAAAAAGCCAAAGCACTCGGTTTGCCTATTCGAGCGCGTATTCGTTCGATGGCGATTGCCGGTTGTGATGCCGCTATTATGGGTTACGGCCCAGTACCTGCAACTAAGAAAGCTCTGGCTCGCGCTGGGTTGACGGTTGACGACTTAGACGTTATTGAGCTCAACGAAGCCTTTGCTGCACAGTCGCTCCCTTGCGTTAAAGAGCTAGGTTTGATGGATGTTGTCGACGAGAAGATTAACCTTAACGGCGGCGCAATTGCATTGGGTCACCCGCTAGGTTGTTCAGGCACGCGTATCTCGACGACCCTTATCAATCTAATGGAAGCAAAAGATGCAAAATATGGTCTTGCAACTATGTGTATTGGTTTAGGCCAAGGTATCGCAACCATATTTGAACGTCCGTAAGCTTTCTTCGCGGATCAAAAAAGCCAGCATTCGCTGGCTTTTTTATTGTTTCAATTATCAGCCTTAATTCAGGTTAGATCTTATTTTGATAAAGCTCAATTCGGCTACTGACCTTCTTAAGATAATGCTTAGTCTCATCATAAGGTAGATTATGTAACAAGTGCTGATAAACCTCATCTGGCGCCATCTTATTAATCACTTTAGCAGCCCTTCTGATATTTCTAGCACCATCAGCATTAAAAGCTTTCGCCACATTACCCGCGCCAGTGTTGTACGCTGCGATCATGCAATACAGTCGACTCTCGTCATTTTCAATAGACTTAAGATAACGTTTATCCAAAATATTAAGATAAGCAGCGCCTGTTTCAACATTGATGCCGGGAACATAGAGATCCCCCGAAGACATAGGTTCGCTAATTTTCCTAACGATCTGATTTACATCATAACCTGCTGTTGTAGGGACAATCTGCATTAGCCCATAAGCGGGTATCGGTGATGTGGCTTTAGGGTCGAAACTCGATTCTGAGTGAATAACCGCCATGATCAGCGCTGAAGAAATATGCCATTTTTCACCCTCCGTTTGAGCAAAATCAACCACAGCACTGGCTCGTGAGCTAAGGCCATTCTTAGGCAATTTAACCTTGTACTCAACGATCTTCTTTTCAGTCAATGTCGCCGTCTTTTGCGCTCTTTGCTTATCGTAATCATCTGCCACTGCGACGAGCCTCTCCTTGGCCACAATAATTAGCTTTTTCTTTTTCTGAATAGAAACTTGCTCAATCATATCAATAGATAAATTGTCAGCTTTAGTCAGCTGCGCCTTATCAGACTCTTTATCTATCTCTCTTAATTGCGCTTTTGTTTGTTCAATAATGACCTGTTTAGCTTCTTTTTCATTCTCTGCTGAGAATGCCACCGGCGTGATATTAACCGCGGCTATCGCTTTTGGCTCCACTGACATAATCACTTTCGACGCATTAGACGTTGGCACAGCGACAAGCAGCTCAATCTGCTTTTGTAACTCCGCTTTAGCATCTTCATCAGAGGTATTACTATCAACAAGTATCGAGATCGATACCTCATTTTTGTCATAATCAATGATTGATTTTACGGTTTGATCCGCTGAATACTCAACATTTTTGTGGCGTTCGGATACATCACCAACACCCCATTTCTTGATGATTTCGGCTCGATATTCATCAAACTCTTTTAAGTACTCGACTCGCCAATTTTCATATTCGGCCATATACGCAAAAACAAAATCTTGATATTCCTTATCCTTTTGCTCTTGAGTAAAATTCGATTTATCGATTTCAGCATCTATCTCTGCAAAGCGATCAGCCGCAAAAACTGACGGCACGCTCAACATTAAGCAGGCCATCAAACCTGTTAAACGAGTTTTCATTGTTGAATCCTTTCGTCACTACCTGAAAAGTAAAATACTTAACCTTAAGCAAGAAGGAAGCGAATCGCTTCCTTCTTTCCCTGCTAAATACTAAAGTTTTTGTAACGTTGAAAGCACTGCATCTAACTCTTCAGCCGCTTTCTTATTATTAAACTTGTTCCATAATTCAGGATCTTTCTTACTTGCTGCAGTCACAACTTTTGCGATGTTTTCATCATAAGTTGCTTTATCCATACCCACTAACGTATAAAGTCCGCCACCTGGGCTGCGCTGAGTAACAATCACTCGGCTATTAGACAAGGTTCGGCTAGTGACGTTTTTAGTGACAGATTCAAAGTACTCATTTACCTCTTCAGACACGCTTTCAGTCGTAGACACTATGTTCGCTGTCGTCGCTTGCTTAAACAGTGTATTTACATTGGACTCGAACTGCTGAGCAAGTCTTGCACGTGCATCGTTAGTGGCAACATCACGCATTATGCTTAAACCCGCTACGCTCTTCTTAGCATAACCGACAGCTCCCATCTCTATGCCTTCAGGCATTACATCGCACACCCAACGAGGTGCACTTACCGTTGGTGCATCAGGATAAAAACAGTCTATTTGTTGAACATTTTGAACGGTATCGTTACTTGAACAACCACCCAACAATCCGAGTACAGCAGTTGTAATTAATAATTTTTTCATTCTATTCCCTTAAAAACTAAATGTTTTTGACATTGATTCTGATGTTTTATGGCACAAGCTAGAAAGAAAACCCATTTCATTACAGTCATCTTCAAACTTTACTTTCACTGTATCGCCACGCTTTACTTTACCCGCCATGTCCTTATCGATCATAACCCATGCATAATCTGGTTTAATGCCGTGTTCGGCATTATTAATAACCTCACCTTCACCGTATCCGCTGGTCTCAATTTCAATTTCACCAGCATAGTTAGTCACTTTCTCATGGGTAATAAAATCAACTTCCCACTCAGGTTCTACACCGCTGCGACTTCCCATATCGATACGCACCATAGTGCCAGCATCACATTGACGCATTTCAACAACACTGGCACGTGGCGCCAATAAGTTCTTAAGATCATCGTTACGTGTCACCGCATATTTAGCCGCTTCGGCAATCATGCTATTAATTTGCTCTTGAGAGATAGGACAACGTGAGTTATTGGTATCAAAAGAGTAGGTGCTGTCGCCTGCAAATTGAATTTGGTCCAGCGTTATCATGTCAGGTAATGATACAGCGCGTGTACTAGCTTCGATTTTAGCCTCAAAGTTACACGCCGCTGCAACCATCACACGCTTATCTTTTATCGGATCGTAAGACTCATGAGCAGCACTAAATTCTCGAGAAAAATTTGCGACACCAATATCCGTAAAAATAGCAAAATCAGCAATAGGCACGCCTTCTGAGCTGTATCGACCGCTAGCTTCTGCAATCTGTAACTCTGACTTCAATTTTGTAGCTAAGCTTCGATCAACAATTGTTGACCCCGTCATATCGACTTGTTTGCTTAGTGACTGATGAAAAGAGGCTGTAATACTCTTAGCGGTGCGGGTGTCAACTTTAAGATCAGGTTCAAAAATGATGACCTTAGTGTTTGCAGTTCCCTTAACCACATGACTGCTGACAGGTAGCTCTACTCGTGTTGAAGCAGAACAAACATTAGGACCCGTTGACTTACACCCTGTAATAGCAGTTAACACGGCAACGGCAACAAAAGCTTTTTTTAACATATCAATATCCATATTTATTTATAAAAATCTTACTAAAGCCCTAAAGCTTTCCAAAAGTTCTGCTCTTTTAATTTGGCAGAGAAATGGCGTGAGGCACCTTCATTGGCGCGCTCAAAACTGGTCACTGAATTGGCGTTGGCGATGATTTCGTTACTCGCAACAACTAAATTATGACTATCTTTAAGTACAAGATTCACTTGCACTGTAGAGATGTACATATCGGAGATATGACTCTTACGCCAATCAGTATCAAGAATAAGCTGGTGGCTAAAATGACTTTTAGCACTGTCAACGACCTGAATTTTATACTTAGTTAAATAAGCCGTTATCGACTTTTTCATCCACCGATCTTGTGGATTTGCAGCTATCACGACCTTAATGCTGGAGTGCACTTCAGCCACTTTAGCTTTCAATTTAGGAATGAGATTGTTAGGTGTTTTTTCTGTTGATGAAAGAGCCGATAGCATTGATAACCTGCTGGCCATGTTGCTCTCAAGGTCACTCACATCGACATTTCTTAACCACCAAACTAATGGGTCAGTTTGCGCTAAGGTGTCCAATTCAAATTGAGCTAGTCCGTTGTAGTTTTTAACGTCCGCCATTAGCTGAGCTTTAACATTATCCTTAGCCACTTTAGCTTCAACGTAAAACGTATCACCCGCTTGCTGAGCTTTAGAAAAGGTCACGCCGTTTAGGATAACGGCCGATGTTTTGGTGTTAACACTAAAATCATTAAGTTGCTGATAATGCTCTTTACCATTGATATCATTGGCTATATTGCGACTCTGCCCACTCGATTTAACTTCAGTCCACAATTGTTGATTCAGCGCACTCATTGCCTTCTGCTTGGCTTTATCAAGAGATGTGCCTTGACCAACAGCAACTAACTCCGCAGCATTTGTCACGATAGGCTCTAAGTACCAATCAGGCGTCTTACTTGTCGACTGACAAGCAACAACCAGTGTTAGCCCCAGGAAAATAGCGCTAAGTTTTAGATTCATGTTTCGTCCTTGATATTAATCTATTTTTAAAAGTGTTTTATATTCAAAATGCGTTAATAGCCCTTCAATCATCACTTTAGGGGCGAGCTCCGTAACGGCAAAATAATTAGGCTTTAAATTTCTGCTGGCCTCTAAAGCACTGCTGACATCTTCAATGCCACGGTCCAAATCTGCATTCAATTTTTTTACAGCTGAACTGTCGTCATGGCTAAAGTTGCCATAATTCACCGAGCCAATGATTAAGTTATAAAACATCACTTTCTTGCCTAAATCATGTGATTCAGCGTAATACTCAATGTTATTTGCGTCAGAAAAGTAGCTATCTGTTTGAGTAAAATAGCTGTCTAACGGACTCGATAGTAACGCCTGCTCAGTGTAGGGAACGGAGACTTGGAAATCTGCTTTTAAACCAACAACAGCATAGCCAGATAAACGTTGATCTTTGATGGCCAGTGTTAGTTGGTATTTTTTATTACCGTAATAAAAATAAACGATACCGGTATCAGACTTAGATTTTTTGGATACGTGAGGATTGCCGAAAACACTGGTTATGTAAGCCTGAGTTTGGCCAACGTGTAGAGTCGATATTTGCTTATATTCAATATCGTTAGTCCAGTTTGCGACAAATGATTCATAAACTGCACTAAGTGCATCTTTAGTGTCATTCCACTGGCCCAGAGACAACATAATAGCAACAACTGTCAGGGCGACACTTTGTAGCTTGCTCCAGAAACTAACCTTGATTGGTTGTTCACAACTGTCCATGTAGGTGTAATCTTCCTTGAAATAACAATGATGGCTGAACACACTAGCCAATTACAATAAACATACGATATCACAACAACTTAGAGTAAGTTAAGTAAAAGGCATGTAAAAGTTATAACTTATAATAAAACAGGTGATAGCTCCCAAAATTGAGTTTTATTCATCCTTCGATCGGGTATATTGACCTGTTTTCGATATAAAAAACCATACTCTCGATCTGTTTTACTCGATACTATATAAGTAATTGTTAAATTAAAGTAGCGTTAATCACTAAAGGGGTTCAGCGTAGATGCAGCTGTATTTACTCGCAGAAAAGCCACAAGCAATACACCAGATAGCGACATGGTATAGCAATGAGTGGGGATATATTGGTGAAGGTCGTAGCGTTGGTGAGCTTGAACTAAAACTTAAAGAGTATCTTAATCACGATAAGCTACCGCTTATCATGGTGGCATTTGATAAAGGTACATTCTTCGGGGCGGCGCAACTGCGTTGTCATGAAATGGACATCTATCCACAGCGTGAACATTGGCTTGGCGGCGTTTATGTTGCACCATCATCTCGCGGTATAGGTGTAGGTAAAGCGCTCGTTGAAGCCATGATAGAGAAAGCTAAAGCGTTAGGCGTAACAAGTATTAACCTACAAACAGAAGATATCTCTGGTGGCCTTTATCGCAGCTTAGGTTGGCAAACAGTAGAACAAGTGACTTATCACGGTATTGATGTATTAGTTATGGAAAAATCACTTTAAAGTTAACTACAGTCCACACTAGGTTATAAAATGACGCCAGCCATAGACTTGCTCGTTAAGCACAATATTACACATCAAGTTCATGAGTATAAACATGACCCTGCATGCCAAGCATATGGGTTAGAAGCAGCTGAAAAAATCGGAGTCGAAATAGGTTTGGTCTTTAAAACCTTAGTGGTAAAGCTAGACGGCAAGCAACTTGCTGTGGCGATTATCCCAGTCGCGGATAAGCTCAGCTTAAAAGCTATCGCCAAGGCATGCAAAGCTAAAAAAGCTGTTATGGCTGAGGCTATCGAAGTTCAGCGTAGCTCTGGCTATGTATTAGGCGGCGTTAGCCCTTTAGCCCAAAAACGGCAGCTACTCACCATCATTGATAATAGCTGTGCACAATTGGTTCAAATGTACGTTAGTGGCGGACGTCGCGGGTTAGATATCGAGATAGCACCGACCGACTTACAGCAATTACTCAATGCCGATATCACCTCAATAACGGCCTAAAATAGGATTTTAATCCTTAAAGATGTTCCACGTGGAACCTAGCGTTTTCAGCAAATAAATCCAAGTTCACAAAATCTGGCGACAAGCTTGGATATACCCATCCGCTGGAGTAATATTAGCCTCTTCTGTTTAATCGTTCTGCTGAGGTAATATGAGCGACCAATTTAATACTGCACAACACCAACTCGATGCTTTAGGGCTAAGATGCCCTGAACCCGTGATGATGGTGCGTAAGTCAGTTAGACGCATGAACAATGGTGAAACTTTATTGATCATTGCTGATGATCCAGCGACGACTCGTGACATCCCTAGCTTTTGTGAATTCATGGACCACACTCTTATTGCTAGTCAAACAGAAGCAACCCCTTATCAATATTTGATAAAGAAAGGCTTATAGCCTTAATTACCTGAAACGGACATAAGGACTTTTCCGATGGCAAAGCTAATTGGTATTGCATATAAAACAGAAAAACGTGGCGAGATGATAACGGTAGAACATGCAGCCGTGACTCAAGCCAAGGGTGTTGAAAATGACATCTTTGGCCGCCCAGGTAAGCGTCAAGTGACCGTAATGTCTATCGAGCAGTGGCAACTGGCCTGTAATGAGGTTGATAAACGTCTTCCTTGGTTTACCCGCAGAGCCAATATTCTAGTCGAAGGCATTGCGTTTTCTGCAGAAGATAAAGGCAAGCAACTTGTCATCGGTGAACTCACCCTAGAGATAACAGGTGAAACAGATCCGTGTAAAAAAATGGAAATCGCCTATCCCGGTTTAGAAAAAGCACTGCAGCCAGATTGGCGCGGCGGAGTTACTTGCCGTGTAATAACTAACGCCTGTATTGCTATTAACGACACGGTTTCACTCAAATTAGCATAACAACTCATATTGTAGATAACCGCTTTAAGTAAAAACAAAGCGGTTGCCGTCCCCTTGAACACCCCACCAGATCATTCAACTCAACCTCTTCTACACAATAAAATCCTACTGGCCCATATTCTAATTTACTGCGCTGCACCGTTCAGCAGATCTTAACTAATTGAAACAGTATTTCTGTTTTACTGTTAACGAATTTATGCGATAACAGTTATCGCAGTAGACTCTACTTGTTACCAATACTGCCAACTCCTGAACAATTACAACAAAAAATAGGACAAGCATGTTAAAAAATAAGCTTACCCCTCTATATGCAGCAATTGCACTTAGCTTCAGTACCCCTATTGTCGCCGAAGAAGACAAAAAAACATGGCAAGTGAATGCACCGGCAAATGCACCACTTCAGCAAGTTAAGATTGAGGTTAATGAAGGCACTTGGATGAATGTCAGTGTCAGCCCTGACGGTCAACACATCGTATTTGATCTGCTCGGAGATATCTACCAGATACCTGTCGACGGTGGCGACGCAATACCATTAGCCAAGGGTATTGCTTGGCAGATGCAACCAGTCTATAGCCCAGATGGAAAGTATATTGCGTTTACCTCTGATGAAGATGGCGGCGACAACATTTGGGTTATGGAAGCCGACGGTAGTAACCCTCGCGCTGTCACCGAAGAAACATTCCGTCTGCTTAACAGCCCTGCATGGAGTCCTGACGGACAATACCTAGTTGCACGTAAACATTATACTGGTAGCCGCAGTTTAGGCGCTGGCGAAGTCTGGATGTACCACGTTGCGGGTGGTGAAGGCGTAAAATTAACTAAAAGACCGAATGAACAAAAAGACTTGGGCGAACCTGCATACTCGCCTGATGGCCGTTACATCTACTTTAGCCAAGACGCTACTCCAGGGAAGACCTTTCACTATTCTAAAGATTCAGTGAAGGGCATCTACAAAATCAAACGTTACGATACCCAAACGGGCGATATCGAAGTTATTATCCAAGGCACTGGCGGCGCAATCCGTCCAACTCCAAGTCCTGATGGTGAAAAGCTGGCTTATATCAAACGCGATGGCTTCCAGTCATCTCTGTATCTACTCGACTTGAAGTCAGGGAAAACAGAAAAACTTTATGGCGAGCTAGATCGTGATATGCAAGAAACCTGGGCTATTCATGGTGTATATCCTACGATGAGTTGGACCGCCGACAACGAAGAGATTGTATTCTGGGCTAACGGTAAAATTAATAAACTCGAAGTCGAGTCTAAGACAGTTAAGCAGATCCCTTTCAGTGTAAAGTCAGAACGCACAGTACAGCCTGCCGTTCGCTTTAAACAAGATCTTGATAAAGATGTCTTCGATGTGAAGATGTTGAGAATGGCGCAAGTCTCACCAGACGGTAAAAAGGTCGCTTTTGAAGCACTGGGTAAGATTTGGGTTAAAAGCCTACCAGATGGAAAAATGGAACGCTTAACCAAGCTAGACAGTGAACTTCGCGAACTATTCCCACAATGGTCTCGGGATGGCAAGCGTATTGTATTCACCACTTGGGATGACCAAGAACAAGGAACGGTGAGTCTAGCAACGGTGCGCAATAAGCGCGTAAAAGTGCTGACTAAAGAGCCAGGTAAGTATGTAGAACCTACCTTTTCACCCGATGGCGAAACCGTCGTTTATCGCAAAGCTAAAGGTGGCTATATCACCCCAAAAACTTGGTCGCAGGAAACAGGCCTTTACCAAGTTGATGTAGATGGCGATAAAAATACTAAGATCACAGCTTCGGGTTACCAACCTCAATTCGGCGCAGATAACCAACGCGTCTACTTTATGGAAAGTGACGAAACACCGCAGTTAGCATCAATCGGCTTAAACGGATTTGAAAAGCGAGTCCATTACACCAGTAAGCATGCAACTGAATTTAGAGTTTCACCAGACGGCAAGCAACTCGCTTTTGCCGAGCGCTTTAGGGTTTATGTTACCCCTTTTGCTAAGCATGGCGAAACGGTTGAAATTGGACCCAAGGCGAGTAATTTACCCGTCACTCAACTCAGTGTTCGCGCAGGCGAAAGCATTAGCTGGAACAACACTAACGACCAGATTTATTGGACGCTTGGCCCTGAACTTTACCAAGTTAAAGTCGATATTCAATATAAAGAAACTGCGACTGATGATACCAATAAGGTCGAGCCAAAGATTACCGATCTAGGCTTTACTAAAAAAGCTGATGTTCCACGTGGAACAATTGCTTTTGTTGGCGGCAACATTATCACTATGGAGAATGATGAAGTCATCGAAAATGGCACTGTTATCGTCAAAGATAACCATATTGTCAGTGTCGGTCCTGCATCTATAATCGATATTCCAAGTGATGCCAAGGTCATCGACATTAAAGGCAAGACACTAATGCCTGGTTTGTTTGACGCCCATGCACACGGAGCTCAAGGTGAAAGTGAAATTATCCCACAGCAGAACTGGGAACTTTACTCGAACTTATCTCTTGGTGTGACCGCGATTCATGATCCATCAAACGATACTACCGAAATTTTTGCCGCATCGGAGCAGCAAAAAGCAGGTAACATCGCTGGCCCACGTATTTTCTCAACCGGAACCATCTTGTATGGTGCTAATGCGCCTGGTTATACATCGCATATTGACTCACTAGATGATGCGAAATTCCACTTAGAACGCCTAAAGAAAGTCGGCGCCTTTAGCGTGAAGAGTTATAACCAACCGCGTCGTAACCAACGTCAACAAGTTATCGCCGCAGCCCGCGAACTTGAGATGATGGTCGTTCCTGAAGGCGGTAGTTTGCTGCAACATAACCTCACCATGATTGCAGATGGTCACACAGGTATTGAGCACTCTTTACCAGCGGCTAATATCTATAGCGATATAAAACAGTTCTGGAGTCAAACTGATGTGGGTTATACACCGACACTCGTTGTGGCTTATGGTGGCATCTCAGGTGAAAACTACTGGTACGACAAAACAGATGTTTGGGCTCACCCACGTCTTTCAATGTATGTCCCATCAGACATTTTGAATGCGCGTTCAATGCGTCGCCCTACTGCACCCGATGAACATTACAATCATTTCAATGTTGCACGTGTAGCCAATGAACTGAACGAAATCGGTGTTAAGTCAAATATTGGTGCTCATGGTCAGCGAGAAGGTTTAGCAGCCCATTGGGAAATGTGGATGTTCGCTCAAGGTGGAATGAGTAATCTTGAAGTGCTAAAAACAGCAACCATTAATCCGGCTAAGCACTTTGCAATGGATCATCAAATTGGTTCAATCAAGCAAGGTAAGTTGGCCGACTTGATTGTTATCGACGGCAATCCGCTTGAAGATATCCGTGTAACAGATCGCGTCACTTATACCATGGTTAACGGTAAGCTCTACAATGCGGAAACGATGGACCAGTTAAATGGCGGTTCAAAAAATAATGGGAAAGAGAGAAAACCATTCTTTTTTGAAAAATAAATTCTATTTTAAATTTTACAATCTGGCTAACTTAGCTCTGGATTTTTAGTTTCATGGAAATTTATTTTTGACACAAAAATGAATATTTTAAGCCAGTAACCAAAAAGAATGTTCCACGTGGAACATCCTTTTTTATTTAATGCCAAAAACTTCCGCTAACGGACTAATTGCTCTATGCTGCAAAACAGAGAAAGGACTTCTTTGTCAAAAATTAACGGAATAATAAATGAAAATAGTTAATGTCATAGCGCTAATATTCGCCACCATAATCGTATCGGTCATCTTTACTAACTACTTTATAAAAAAACCAACAACCACTCCAGAGTTAACGTCTATAGCCCCACTTGATTCTACAGATGTGATCAATCAAAAAATAACAGCAACTCTCGTCTCATCTAATCAACAAAGCCCAGAAGAAAACCAAAAGGTAGAAATTCAACCGATTGCAAACACAAGCATATACTCTGAGATCACTGATCATCAATCAACAGATGCCTTCTTTATTAATAGCCAAGGTACTGTAGATAGCGGAGCAATAACAAAGGTAGCGAAGAATATGAATAAATTTATTCAGCACATATCTAATCTACCTTTAGACAGTGAGCTCGCCATCAAAAGAGACAGCCAGCTCAAGCAACAGCTATTAGAACTTAAAGAGGCGAATATATTTGACCAACACCTAGCATGCGCAGGTCGAATCTGTGCCATCTCGCTAATAGCAGATGAGATATCAGCAGAAAATAAAGCTCACTTAGCTAGGTTTGACTCCAACATCAGCTTTGTAAGTTTGAATACAAATGAGTCTGGTGAAGTGGAATTTAAGGCTATCTACTTACACACTGACGACCCATCGAATTTAGTAATGACACAACCTTAGTTAAAACCTATTTTTTGTAACAAAAACAATCTATTGTGTGGTCATCGAACATACCAACGGCTTGCATGAACGCATAGCAAATTGTCGGCCCGACAAAGTTAAATCCCATTTTTCTTAGCGCTTTCGACATTGCTTCTGATTCACTAGTTTGTGTAGGGAAATCTTTACTTGAAGTAAAATGATTCACTATGGGTTCACCACCAACAAAGCTCCATAAAAACTCTGAAAAATCATTACCATGCTCTACATAAGCCATGTAGCCCTTGGCGTTTTTAATAATCGAATTCACCTTTAAACGATTGCGAACAATCCCAGGGTTAAGCAACAGTTCTTCTATTTTATCGTCATCAAAAGTAGCAATAATTGCCGGGTCAAAATGGGCAAAAGCAGCTTCGTAATTCTGTTGTTTCTTCAAAATAGTTAACCACGACAGCCCTGCTTGCTGTCCATCAAGGCAGAGTTTGGCAAACAGTTCATGGCTGTCGTATACAGGTCGACCCCACACTTTATCGTGATACTCTTGATAGATAGGATCTTTTCCGACCCAACCGCAACGTGTCACTTCCATTGTCATAATCCTATATTTTTAATCTATGAGATAAAAAATAACCTATATAAGCTTAATCCTACAAGGTATAATCGACACCATTTTCTATTTAAGCTTCCAGGCAGTAGACAAGCGGATATGACGACCAAACACGACGTAAAAACATTCCAAGGTTTCATAATGACCCTTCAGGAATACTGGGCGCAGCAAGGTTGCGCAATCGTACAACCATTGGACATGGAAGTAGGTGCTGGAACATTCCACCCTATGACCTTCTTACGAGCCTTAGGCCCAGAGCCAATGAGCTGTGCCTATGTTCAACCTAGTCGCCGCCCTACTGATGGCCGTTATGGCGACAACCCGAATCGCCTTCAACACTTCTATCAATTCCAAGTCGTGTTAAAGCCATCTCCAGATAATATTCAAGAGCTTTATCTGGGTTCGTTGGCTGCCGCAGGTGTCGACATGAACATTCATGACGTGCGCTTTGTTGAAGACAACTGGGAATCACCGACTCTAGGTGCCTGGGGTCTAGGCTGGGAAGTTTGGTTAAACGGCATGGAAGTGTCGCAATTTACTTACTTCCAGCAAGTAGGTGGATTGGAGTGTAAGCCTGTAACAGGTGAGATCACTTACGGCCTTGAACGTCTTGCAATGTACATTCAAGAAGTCGACAACGTGTACGACCTAGTATGGACAGACGGCCCATTGGGCAAAGTGATGTATGGTGATATTTTCCACCAGAACGAAGTTGAGCAATCAGCTTATAACTTTGAACATGCTAATGTTGAAGTGTTATTCAGAAATTTTGATGACTGCGAGAAAGCCTGCCAACATCTGCTAACACTTGAAAAGCCGCTACCATTACCTGCTTACGAGCAAGTCATGAAAGCCTCTCACGCATTTAATTTGCTTGATGCACGCCACGCTATTTCGGTTACTGAACGCCAGCGCTATATCTTACGCGTTCGTACCATGGCTAAGGGTGTTGCTGAAGCTTACTATCAAGCACGTGAAGCTCTTGGCTTCCCAATCGGTAAGTAGAGGAATAACTTATGAATTTTGAAAACTTACTGATTGAAGTAGGCACTGAAGAACTACCTCCAAAATCTTTGCGTAAGCTAGCTGAGTCTTTTCTTAGCAACTTTACAGATGAACTAAAAAAAGCTGAGCTTAGCTTTGAAACTGCGGTATGGCATGCAGCCCCTCGCCGTTTAGCTATCTGCATTAACCAACTTGCTTTAGCTCAGGCTGACAAAGTGGTCGAAAAACGTGGACCAGCAGTAGCGCAAGCATTCGATGCAGACGGTAACCCCACTAAAGCCGCTATGGGCTGGGCCCGTGGTAATGGCATTACTGTAGAGCAAGCTGATCGTCTTAAAACCGATAAAGGTGAATGGTTACTACATCAAGCTAAAGTGGTTGGTGTTGAAACAAAAAGCCTTATTGCCGCGATGGCACAACGCTCTTTAGACAAGCTGCCTATCCCTAAGCCTATGCGCTGGGGTAACAACACCACTCAATTTATTCGCCCAGTTCACACAGTGACGATGCTGCTTGGCAGTGATGTTGTTGAAGGTGAGTTGTTAGGTATAAAGTCGGCTCGCGTTATTCGTGGTCACCGCTTTATGGGCACACCAAGCTTCGAGCTTGATCATGCCGACAACTATCTATCAGCACTAAAAGAACAAGGTAAAGTAGAGGCCAACTATGAGGTGCGTAAAGCACTGATTAAAGCCGATGCAGAAGCAGCAGCGACTAAACTAGGTGGCGTAGCCGATCTAGAAGACGACTTACTGGAAGAGGTTACATCACTGGTTGAATGGCCAGTAGTGCTAACGGCGAGCTTCGAAGAGAAGTTCTTAGACGTGCCGGCTGAAGCCTTGGTTTACACCATGAAAGGCGACCAAAAGTACTTCCCAGTATTTGATAAAGCGGGCCAGCTAATGCCTAACTTTATCTTTGTCACCAATATCGAATCTAAAGATCCGCAGCAGATTATTGCCGGTAACGAGAAAGTGGTTCGCCCACGTCTTGCCGATGCAGAATTCTTCTTCGAAACCGATAAGAAAAACTCACTAGAGTCTCGTCTTACAAGTTTAGAAACTGTGGTATTCCAAAAGCAGCTTGGCACCATCAAGCAGCGCGTAGAACGCATATCAGCAATGGCCGGTTATATCGCCACCAGCATTGGTGCTAATAGCGAAGAAGCTGCGCGTGCAGGGCTTTTATCTAAGTCTGACTTGATGACTAACATGGTCATGGAATTCACCGATCTTCAAGGCACCATGGGTATGCATTACGCACGTCTTAATGGTGAGACTGAAGCGGTAGCCGTGGCATTATCAGAGCAATACAAGCCTAAGTTCTCAGGCGACACAGTGCCAACCGCCCCTATCTCAATTAGTGTTGCCTTGGCTGAAAAGCTAGACACCTTAGTGGGTATTTTTGGTATTGGCCAAGCACCGAAAGGCGCAGCGGATCCATTTGCACTACGTCGTGCAGCCATTGGTATTCTACGTATCTGTTTAGAAAACAACTTACCACTCGATCTTGTTGATTTGATTGCTAAAGCACAAGAGTTACATGGTGAAACGTTAACGAACGACAAGGTTGCAGAGCAAGTACTTGAGTTCTTTATGGGTCGCTTCCGTGCTTGGTACCAAGATCAAGGAGTGAGTGTAGACGTTATTCTAGCCGTATTGGCTCGTCGCCCTACCGCACCTGCAGATTTTGAAAGCCGCATTAAAGCTGTTGCTCACTTTAGAACGTTAGAGCAAGCATCAGCACTGGCTGCCGCTAACAAGCGTGTATCAAACATCTTGGCTAAAGTAGAAGGTGAACTTCCTGCGACTATCGACGCTGCACTGCTCGTTGAACCAGCAGAAAAAGCCCTCGCCACTAAGCTAAATGAACTGCAACCACAATTAGCACCGCTGTTTGCTGCGGCTAACTATCAAGAAGCGCTAGCATTACTGGCAAACCTACGTGAAAGCGTGGATACCTTCTTTGAAGATGTGATGGTGATGGATGACGATGAAGCCCTTAAGAACAACCGCCTAGCGCTACTTACTAGCCTACGTGAACAGTTCTTACATGCTGCTGATATCTCACTGCTGCAGTAATGTAATTTTGTTACTGTAACCCAATAAAAAGCCCCTTAATTAGGGGCTTTTTTGTATCTGCCCATAGGTGATAACCGCAAATTAAAACATAATAAGCTTTTGATGTAGCTCATCAAAACCGCCTCTATCAAGACCAGCTTCTAGCAACAACCGATTAAGTTGCTGCTCATTGAGCTTATCGGCTTCAAACAACATAGAGCATTCACTGATTAAGTTAGCCCGCCAAACAACTTCAGCTAAGCCACCAACAGGCTTAGAATCCACAACTGCCAAACGACCAAGCTCAGCCTCAAATACTGCTGGTAACTGCCAGTGCTGGGCAAGTAAGGCGCTTAAACTTAACGATTTCGCCGTCATAACCTGTCGAAATAAGCTTGAGCAAGGTTGCTCACCCGGATCCGCCTGCTTCAAGGCTTCTAATAGCAACTTGAAAATAGCGATTTTACCAACATCATGAATAAGCCCTAATAGAAATGCACTGTCAGCATCTTCATCAGTTAACTCGCTTGCAAGGTAAGCGACTTGCATTGAGTGACGCCAGATCTGTGAGCCAAAACGGCGAAAATAGATAGCTTTGATCTCGATACAGTCCCGCAATAACGCCGTAGTAATAAAGCGCCTTATCTGCTCTCGGCCCAGTTGCACAATAGCCAGTTGTAAACTGGTGATCTCTTTTTCACTGCGCCTAAACAAAGGAGCATTACATAGCTTTAGCACTTCAACACTCAGCACAGGGTCTTTTTCTATGAGCGCCAGTAAAACCTTAGTGTTGCTGGATTCATCTGCTAACTGTTTATCTAGCGCCGCCACTTGTGTCGGGAGTTTCAACACTCTTTCCGCAATGGCTTTCGGAGAAGACAGTGCTGCCTCTACCCGTCTAAATACGCTCTTTTCTAACTCGTTAGCCACACCATTTTGTAAGGTGCTAGGAAATAACAAACTATAAAACAGTGCTGATATATCGACAGGCGCTACAGGCAGTATGGCTGAAGGAGTATTGTTTATTGGAGGTACTGATGAGATAGCTTGAGAGTATTCTGCCTGACCGCTGAAACTTTTAGGTTTCTCAATGATCACTTTATCTCTGATATTAAACAGCTTTTTAAACGCTTTTTTGAACAATTTCGATGACCGGGAGTAATAATATCCACCACTGTTAAGGCTGTGGTAAAGACTAATATGCAATACAACAAAAAAAATCGGCGCTGTATGCGCCGATTTCACTATTTGCAAAGTAAGTACTTTCGCAATAAGACTATACGTCTAAGTTAGCCACGTTAAGCGCGTTAGACTCAATAAACTCACGACGAGGCTCAACGTGATCACCCATCAAACAAGTGAATAACTGGTCAGCACCAATCGCATCTTCAATGGTCACTTGCAGCATACGACGAGACTCTGGATCCATTGTAGTTTCCCACAACTGCTCAGGGTTCATCTCACCCAATCCCTTATAACGTTGGATATATTGACCACGTTTAGCTTCACTCATTAACCAATCAAGTGCTTCAATAAAGCTAGTGACATCTTTAGTCCGTTCGCCACGCTGAACATAACCGCCAGCTTCAACTAGACCATCAATCTCAGCACCTAACTTAACAATGCGCTGATAATCGGTAGACTGGAAAAAGTCATATGTGAACAGATAGTTAGTATCAATACCATGCTTACGAATAGTAATTTTTGGTAGATAAACCTGACGCTCTGGATCAAGAATAGGCTCTGCACTATACAAGATACCGCCAGACTCTTTTTCAATTAAGTCAGCAATAAAGGCATCAGACCAAACTTTAACTTGTGCTTCATCACTCAACATCTCGTTAGTTAATGTTGGGTGGTACAACATCAAGTCAACAATGTTAGTTGGGTAACGCTTTTCAAGACGCTTAATAACCGCTTCTACTTCGCGGTACTGCTTAACCAATGTCTCTAGCGGCTGGCCAGACATACCTGGTGCACCTTGCGAAGGATAAACATTAGCGTTATCCAATGCTTGAGTCGTTAGGTACTCAGTTAGTGCAGGATCATCTTTTAGATACTGCTCTTGCTTACCCTTTTTCACTTTGTACAAAGGTGGCTGTGCAATATAGATATAACCACGTTCGATAAGCTCAGGCATTTGACGGAAGAAGAAGGTCAATAGCAAGGTACGAATGTGCGAGCCATCGACGTCGGCATCGGTCATGATAACAATGTTGTGATAACGGGTCTTATCAGGATCATATTCATCACGGCCAATACCACAACCGAGTGCAGTAATCAGCGTGACTACTTCTTGCGAAGACAACATTTTATCAAAACGTGCTTTTTCAACGTTTAAGATCTTACCTTTAAGCGGAAGAATCGCTTGGTTCTTACGGTTACGTCCCTGCTTGGCTGATCCGCCAGCAGAGTCACCTTCCACTATGTATATTTCAGAAAGACCTGGGTCCTTCTCTTGGCAATCGGCCAACTTACCTGGCAAACCACCTAAATCTAATGCGCCTTTACGACGTGTCAATTCACGGGCTTTACGCGCCGCTTCACGAGCACGAGATGCATCGATGATCTTACCAACAATCAACTTAGCTTCATTTGGATGTTCAACTAGGTAATCAGCTAACTGCTCACCCATTGTCTGCTCAACAGCCGTTTTAACTTCACTCGACACCAATTTGTCTTTGGTCTGTGAGCTAAATTTAGGATCTGGAACCTTAACAGAGATAACAGCGGTCAAACCTTCACGAGCATCATCGCCAGTCGCGTTAGTCTTGCCCTTCTTGTTATAACCCTCTTTTTCCATGTAGTTGTTCAGGTTACGCGTCAACGCACCACGGAAACCCGCTAAGTGAGTACCACCATCGCGTTGAGGAATGTTGTTAGTAAAACAGAAGATGTTCTCTTGGAAACCGTCATTCCACTGCATAGCCACTTCAACGGTAATACCGTCGTCACGCTCATGAATAAAATGGAAAACTTCTTTGTTTACCGGTGTCTTGTTAACGTTTAAGTAGTCAACAAACGCACTAATACCGCCTTCGTACTTGAAGAACTCATCTTTATCATCACGCTCATCAATTAAGCGAATACCTACACCTGAGTTTAGGAAAGACAGTTCACGGACACGCTTGGCAAGAATCTCAAAATGAAACAGGACATTGGTGAACGTATCGGTACTTGGCCAGAATCTTAGCTCAGTACCGGTATTAGTCGAATCACCAATCTCTTTAACAGGCGCATCAGGTACACCGTGGGTGTAAAATTGCTCATAAAGCTTACCGTCACGACGAATGGTCAACTGCACCTTACTAGAGAGTGCGTTTACCACTGAAACACCTACACCGTGAAGACCACCAGAAACTTTATACGAGTTATCATCGAACTTACCGCCAGCATGCAGTACCGTCATGATCACTTCAGCCGCAGAAATACCCTCTTCTGGGTGAATCGCAACTGGGATACCACGTCCATCATCTTTAACCGAAACGGAACCATCGGCATGAATAGTAATAATGACGTCGTTACAGTGGCCGGCTAATGCTTCATCGATAGAGTTATCGACCACTTCGAATACCATGTGATGTAGACCGGTGCCATCATCGGTATCACCAATGTACATTCCTGGTCTTTTACGTACCGCATCAAGGCCTTTTAATACCTTAATACTCGAAGAATCATAACTATTCTCTGACATATTATACTCTCGTCGGTTATTCAATTACCGTTACACACCCATGTTCCACATGGAACACCTTACTTGGCGGCGTGATTAACGAATCGACTATTGCTGCTGGTTCGATTGCCGTGACAAAAACTTGTGCCCCGGTATCTGCTAACTGCTGTAGCAATAGTTTTCTATGCTGTGCATCCAATTCCGATGGAAGATCATCCACCAGATAAATACTTTTTTTATCTATTTGTTGTTTGAGCAACTTTCCTTGTGCAATACGCAATGCACAGACTAACAATTTCAACTGTCCGCGGGACAAAGCATCTTGTGCAGGTAGTGTTCCTACCCGCAACCTTAAGTCCGCTTTATGAGGTCCGCTGACGGTAAAGCCTGTGGCTAAATCTCTGGGATACTGCGTCTCGAGCAGCTGTGCATACTCTGTTTTACTATCCCATCCTCGGGTAAAAGAAACCTTCACATCAACCTGAGGTAAAAACTCTTCGATTATACCCTTAAGTAGCTCATTTAACGAGTCTACATATTGCTTTCGTATATCGGTAACCAGTTCAGCATAACGAATAAATTCTTTATCCCAAAATTGTATCGAACTATAGGGCGATTCATCCCTGAGCAACTGATTTCGTTGCTTTATAATTCGTCGTACATTTACCCATGCCGCATAAAAACGAGGGTCAGAATGGAACGCACCCCAATCAATAAACTGCCGTCTGGCTTTTGGCCCCTCAAAAAGCAATGAAAAGCTTTCGGGAGTGATCACCTGAATCGGTAATGTTTCCGCTAACGTCGATAAACGTTTAACTTTATCGCCATTAATTTTAACTTCAATCTCGCCGCTTCTAAAACGTCTGAGGCCTATCTTACTGTCCTCTTCACCGGTTTGCATATTGGCAAATAACGTCAGCGCATCTTGATCATGTTGAATAACTCGCTGCGACAGATGACTGCGAAAAGAGCGCCCCATTCCCAAAAAATAGATGGCTTCTAAAATGCTGGTCTTGCCACTGCCATTTTTGCCATAAATTAAATTGAGCCCTTCACCTGGCTGCAACTGCGCAGAGACAATATTACGGAAAGCTTCAATATGAAGACGGTTAAGGCTCATTAATACCCTTTAAATGCAACGGGGAGGATTTTTCTGAAGTGGTCATTTATACCAGATAAAGCCGACGGTGTGTCGAAGTACTTTATCTGGTCTCTAAAGCAGAATAAAACAGTCTGTTATAAGCGCATTGGCATAACAACATACATAGAGTTCTGCTCTATGTGATTATCGATAAGTGCGCTTGAATTACCATCAATAAGCGTAATACGCACGTCATCAGAAGGTAAGTTGTTTAATACATCCAGTAGATAACTGACGTTAAAACCAATCTCTAACGGAGTGTTTTCGTATTCAACATCTAAGATCTCTTCCGCTTCTTCCTGTTCAGGGTTATTGGCAGTGATCTTAATCAGGTTGTTTTCTAACTGTACTCGCACACCACGAAACTTTTCATTCGATAAAATAGAAGCACGTAGCAACGCCTGTTTAAGCTGCAGACGGTTGGCAATAACAATCTTATCGCCGCCTTTTGGCAACACTCGGCGATAATCAGGGAAACGTCCGTCGACCAGCTTACTGGTAAACACAGCAGTCGCTGTCGTCGCTCTAATGGCGTTGTCACCAATAGCGATGGTGACATCTAAATCATCACCTTCGAACGAGCGCATCAGCTCTAACACGCCTTTACGCGGCACAATTACCTGCTTTTCAGGCAAAGTGGCGTCAATAATACGATGACTCAAAGCAAGACGGTGACCATCGGTTGCGATAGCACGCAAAACATTACCTTCGGTCTCTAATAACAAGCCATTGAGGTAGTAACGTACATCTTGATTAGCCATTGAGAACTGAGTCGCATCAATCAAGGACTTCATCGTGCCTTGCTTGAGGGTAAATTCAATATCAGCTGTAAACGCTTCTACATTAGGGTACTCTTCAGCAGGCAAGGTTGCCAACGTAAAACGGCTGCGACCAGAACGTAACAATAAACGGTTTTCTTGCTGTTCAATCTTAAGCTCGACCAGATCAGGTAAAGACTTAACAATATCTAGAAATTTTTTCGCTGGAACCGTGGTTCGCCCTTCAATGACGTCACCCTCAAGTTGAACTTCACCCACCAATTCAACTTCTAAATCGGTGCCAGTCAACTTAAGTGAGTGAGCACTTACTTCTACTAAAAGGTTCGCCAGAATAGGCAAGTTGTGACGTCTCTCCACCGCTCCACTAACTAACTGAAGTGGCTTTAATAGGGCATCCCTATCAATAGAAAATTTCATTCGTTTCAACTCCCTGATATTAAGAAGATAAGGTTCTTATCAAGTTAGCATAATCTTCTTTAATGTCATGACTTTCTTCACGCAACTGCGCAATTTTACGACATGCATGTAAAACGGTTGTATGGTCACGGCCACCAAATGCATCACCAATCTCAGGCAAGCTTTGGTTGGTAAGTTCTTTTGATAATGCCATCGCCATTTGTCTTGGACGTGCCACACTGCGTGAACGACGCTTCGACAACATATCAGCCATTTTAATTTTATAGTACTCAGCCACGGTCTTTTGAATATTATCGATAGTGACCAGCTTTTCTTGCAGTGCAAGTAAGTCACGTAATGCTTCGCGGACGAAATCGATAGTAATTGGACGACCGGTAAAATTCGCATTAGCGATAACACGGTTTAACGCGCCTTCAAGCTCACGAACATTAGAACGCAAACGCTTAGCAATAAAGAATGCCACTTCATCAGGTAAGTTAATGCCACTCTCTTGCGCTTTACGCATCAAGATCGCCACACGAGTTTCTAGTTCAGGTGGTTCAATAGCAACCGTTAAGCCCCAACCGAAACGAGATTTAAGACGATCTTCAACACCATCGATCTCTTTTGGATACTTATCTGACGTCAGAATGATCTGATGATTACCTTCTAATAGTGCGTTAAAGGTATGGAAAAATTCTTCTTGTGAACGATCTTTGTTGGCAAAGAATTGAATGTCATCAATAAAGAGTGCATCAACACTGCGGTAGTAACGCTTAAATTCTTCAATTGCATTGTTTTGTAGGGCTTTAACCATATCCTGTACAAAACGCTCTGAATGCATGTAAACCACTTTAGCATCAGGCTTGTTCTTAATAATGCCATTACCCACGGCGTGCAAAAGGTGGGTTTTACCCAAACCAGTACCGCCATAAAGAAACAGTGGGTTGTAAGCACCGCCCGGATTCTCAGCAACCTGCATTGCAGCCGCTTTACCTAATTGGTTTGATTTACCTTCAACGAAGTTATCAAACTGGTAGGTCGGATTAATGTTGCTACGATGATTAGCCGAGGGCGCTGGAGCAGAATGCGGAGTATTAAAAATAGGTTTCTCTACCGCTTGTCTAACCGCAGGTCGACTTCTGATCGAAGCGGTAGCCTGCACAATTGGCTTAGCCGATGGACGACTGCCTATATCAAAGCGCAAGTTAGGTGCATCAGCACCCATTTGTTCAATAAAGAATTGATTGATGATATTAAGGTATTTGTCTCTAACCCAATCTAAAACGAAACGGTTAGGTGCATATATGACAAGCGTATCGCCTTCCATCTCTGCCTGTAACGGTCTTATCCACATACTGAATTGCTGAGCAGAAAGCTCATCTTGCAGCCTTGCGATACATTGTTGCCAAAGTGAAACCGCCACGTACTTATCCCCAAAACATCTTACAAAAGAGGTGTATTCTATAGTGAGATCACGCTGATCGCTATCCTTTAAATATATTTATCCCCAGATAGATAAGGCAATCGATAAGATCTCGATCTTAAGGGATCTGCTGCGATCAAAAATAGTGCAAAAACCCTCAAATCCAGCTTTATAAAGCGATCCAGAACGATCTATAATAGATTAACTTCGATCTGCTTTTAGATCAGTGGAACCACTAGATATAGTGGTAACTCACAGAGTTATCCACATTTTATAGTAGTTTTTAATGTTCGAAGAAAAAACGGAGATGGCATTATTTAATCACTTAAGTCGATTGCGTATTGACGTGCTCAATTAAAGTGATTACAATTCGGCCTCTTTTTTGCCCTTACCTCTAATTTCTAGAGACTAAGGTTTATTAACCTAACAAAGACGGATTGCCATAATGAGTAAACGTACTTTTCAACCTAGCAACCTGAAGCGCAAGCGTTCTCACGGCTTCCGCGCTCGTATGGCTACTGTAGGTGGCCGCAAGGTTATCGCACGTCGCCGTGCTAAAGGTCGCACTCGTCTTTCTGCTTAAGTAGAGATGCAAGTGACCAGCTATACCTTTACGCGGGAGTTACGTTTGTTAACTCCCGCGCAATTTAAATCTGTCTTTACCAAACCTATCAAAGCGTCTTCCGCTGAAATAACCTTACTTGCTATTCCTAATTCTGAACAACATCCACGTTTAGGACTAACGATTGCTAAGCGTTATGTAAAGAAAGCTCATCAACGAAACCGTATTAAACGTGTAATTAGAGATAATTTTCGTTTACATCAGCATGATCTTCCCGCTGTAGATATCGTTGTGCTCGTCAGAAATGGCGTACTTGATATGGAAAGTGCAGAACTCAAAAAATTGGTAGAAAAGCTATGGCGAAAACTCTCTCGCCGTTACAATGGCTAGCAACTACGATTATTCGTGGCTACCAAGTACTCATAAGTCCCATGCTGGGACCTCGTTGCAGGTTCAATCCAACATGTTCACACTATGCAATAGAAGCAATTCGTTTGCATGGATTTGTGACAGGATGTTGGTTTGCAGCGAAACGCATATTAAAATGTCACCCTTTACATCCGGGTGGTGAAGACCCCGTCCCTCACAAAAAAAATAGGTGCGATAAATAGGCTATGGAATCTCAACGCAATATATTGCTTATCGGTCTGCTTTTTGTCAGCTTTTTACTTTGGCAACAATGGCAAACGGATCAAGCTCCTCAACCGGTTGTAGCGCAAACTCAATCTTCAGTAGCGGCGTCTACTGTCGCCGATGCTCATAGTTCAGATGTTCCAAATGCTGATTCAGCATTACCAGAAGTGATTACTGCTTCTAAAGAACTCATCACTGTGACCACTGACCAACTTGAAATCAGAATTGATCCAATTGGCGGTGACATCGTTTATTCAGCTTTGCTGTCTCATAAACTGAAAGAAGAAGCTGAAGACCCATTTGTTCTGCTAGAGCAAACTAATGACATCTATTATGTCGCTCAAAGTGGTCTAATTGGTCGTGATGGTATCGACAGCAGTACTACAGGTCGTGCACATTTCGATAGCACAGCCCGTGATTTTGACTTAGCAGCAGGCCAAGACACATTAAATGTGCCATTAACCTACTTAGCACCTAACGGTGTGACCTACACTAAAATGTTTACCTTCTACCGCGGTAAACATAATGTTGATGTTGCTTACCAAATCAACAACGGCTCTAGTGCACAGCTTCAAGTTCAGATGTATGGCCAAATCAAGCACAGCATCAAGAAAAGCGAAAGCAGCATGATGATGCCGACTTATCGTGGTGGCGCATTCTCAACAGCAGATACACGCTATGAGAAATACAGCTTCGACGATATGGCTGATAAGAACCTAGACAAATCGACTCTTGGTGGTTGGGCAGCAATGCTACAACACTATTTCGTTTCTGCTTGGGTACCACCAGCAACTGATAAAAACGTTATCTTCTCAAGCGTAAGCGCGGGCGGATTAGCTAACATCGGTTTCCGTGGCGCGCTATATGATATCGCACCTGGTAGCGAACAGACCATTAAAGCCCAGTTCTATGTCGGCCCTAAAGATCAAGAAGCGCTATCTGCTATCTCTGAATCATTAAATCTGGTTGTTGACTACGGTTTCCTTTGGTGGCTAGCCATTCCAATTCACTGGTTATTGATGTTCTATCAATCATTTGTGGGCAACTGGGGTGTGGCAATTATCCTTATTACGCTTACCGTTCGTGGCATGTTATATCCACTAACGAAAGCGCAATACACCTCTATGGCGAAGATGCGTAATCTACAGCCTAAACTTGCGGAAATGAAAGAACGCATGGGTGATGACCGTCAGAAGATGGGTCAGGCGATGATGGAACTGTACAAGAAAGAGAAAGTTAACCCTATGGGTGGCTGTCTACCAATCTTGCTACAAATGCCAATTTTCATCGCTCTATACTGGGTATTGTTAGAAAGTTACGAGCTACGTCATGCACCATTCATGTTATGGATTACTGATTTATCAGTACAAGATCCATACTATGTGATGCCTATTCTAATGGGTATCTCAATGTTTGTGATGCAAAGAATGCAGCCAATGGCACCGACTATGGATCCAATGCAAGTTAAGATGATGCAATGGATGCCAGTTATCTTTACCGTATTCTTCTTATGGTTCCCAGCGGGTCTGGTTCTATACTGGTTGGTAGGTAACTTAGTCGCGATTACACAGCAGAAGATTATCTATGCTGGCTTGGCGAAGAAAGGGTTAAAATAACTCTTAGTTCCAACTAAGCAAAGCGGCTAGATACTTCGGTATCAGCCGCTTTTCTCATTTAATGAGAAACACTTTTTGTTAATCACCTTTCATATTTGAACTAGGAAACACAGTAATGACAACAGATACTATCGTGGCACAAGCGACCGCTCCAGGTCGTGGCGGTGTCGGTATTATTCGAGTGTCTGGCGACTTAGCTAGCAATGTGGCTATGGCGGTAATTGGGCGCATACCTAAAACCCGTTATGCCGACTACTGTGACTTTAAAAATGACCAAGGCGAGGTTATCGACCAAGGTATCGCTTTATATTTTAAAGGCCCTAACTCATTTACCGGTGAAGACGTACTAGAACTTCAAGGTCACGGTGGCCAAATCGTGCTTGATATGCTCATTAAGCGTGTGATGGAAACCACGGGTTTGCGTATCGCCAAACCCGGTGAGTTCAGCGAGCAAGCTTTTATGAACGACAAGCTTGACCTAACGCAAGCAGAAGCGATTGCAGACCTAATTGATGCCACTAGCGAACAAGCAGCTAAAAGTGCTTTAAACTCGCTACAGGGCGAATTTTCAACCCAAGTACACGAACTTGTCGAACAGACCACCAACCTACGCTTATACGTTGAGGCTGCCATTGATTTCCCAGATGAAGAAGTCGATTTTTTATCTGACGGCAAAGTCGCGGCATCGCTGTACCGGATCATCACTCAGCTCGATTCAGTGCAAGCAAGTGCAAAACAGGGTTCTATCATCCGTGAAGGCATGAAAGTGGTTATTGCAGGCCGTCCTAATGCAGGTAAATCAAGCTTACTCAATGCTCTCGCCGGTAAAGAGTCCGCTATTGTCACCGAAATAGCAGGCACCACTCGCGATGTATTGCGCGAACATATTCACCTAGACGGCATGCCACTGCACATCATCGATACCGCGGGCTTGCGTGATACTGTCGATACCGTTGAAAAGATAGGTATTGAACGCGCATGGGACGAGATAACAACCGCCGATCAAGTATTGTTTATGGTTGATGGCACCACGACGACCGCCGTTGATCCTCACGAAATTTGGCCAGACTTTATCGATCGCCTACCAAAAAACTTAGGTATAACAGTCGTCCGTAATAAAGCCGATCTCACTGGCGAAACATTGGATGTTACCGAAGAAGCAGGACACCCCGTTCACCGTATATCGGCTAAAACGGGCCTAGGTGTAGCAACGCTGCAACAACACCTAAAATCCTTAATGGGTTATCAAAGTAATCTAGAAGGTGGTTTTATCGCGCGTCGTCGCCATTTAGAAGCACTTGACCTTGCTAGCAGCCATCTGCAATTAGGTAAAGAACAACTCGAAGTCTATCAAGCAGGCGAGTTGTTGGCCGAAGAACTACGCATGACTCAAATGGCATTATCGGAGATCACTGGCAAATTTACTTCAGATGACCTATTAGGAAAGATTTTTAGCTCTTTTTGTATTGGTAAATAACGCCCTGCAAAATATTGTTCTGTAACTCCGCGACAGCAGTAAAACATCCCTTAGTCTAGATCTTGATGTCAGGATCTAGACTGACATTCAAGCCCCCAATGTAAGCCTATATTTACACCGCGATCGCAATTGATCGCCAACTGTAAACCTCCCTTTATAGACCACTAAAAGTAAGAT
>NZ_PJBM01000069.1:0-1765 GCF_002836075.1 Shewanella sp. GutDb-MelDb
GTAGTCGCTCACCCATCTATTTACACTAGTACGGCTAACTTTTAAATAAGACGCTATCTTATAACGAGATTTACCTTCTTTAAAATGTAATATTGCTAATAATTTTAATTTCATTCTGGCGTTCTTTTCTTTTCGAATAAGAATAGACAGAGGTTCATTATCATGACAATTACTATCCATTTCACCTACTCCTCAAGTGAATATACGTCAGGTCGTATTTGTAAAATACCATTATCATCAAGCCATAAAGTATTATAAGTCACAAATATCGGTATTGGGTTGCTCAAGGCAAAGTGGCTGGTATGTAGACCCCTTGAAGCAACTTCAACCAAAATCCTTTTTTTAAGCGGTTCTCTGCTCATAAGGTAGTCAGCGAGCAGTTTTGGTTGTTCCACACGAATACAGCCATGACTTAGTGCCCTTTTAGGTACTTTAAATAGATCTTTTCTTGGCGTATCATGTAGAAATATCGAGCTGTTATTTGGTACAGTGAATCTATAGTGACCTAATGCATTTTTATCACCCGGTAGTTGTATCAACTGTTTATGTTTCAGTGCACGCCTAAATGATTGTAAGTCTATGGTATTAATTTTATCAATGTTGTTGTTCCCGCTATAATCTCTAAAAGCAAAATCATTTTTACCTAAGTAAAATTTGTCGACTTGTATTTTAGGCAATATATCACTGTTTATTATACTTCTGGGGACAGTCCATCTAGGATTGACTGTAATTTGAGAAATGGTAGTATTTAATTCAGGTGTTGCAGTTTTCTTTCTTCCAACAATAACATTAAGTTTCAAAACCTCTCGGTTATCTTTAATTACCCGTAACTGGTAACTAGGAATATTGACTTCGACATATTCACTTTTTTCTAACTTAAATGATGTAATGTGTTTAAAAAGTAACGATGTCAACTCTGATGCTCTTTTAGATGGCGGAGTGTTTAACAACAAAACGGTATCTGTTGTTAATAAACCGGATGGTTCTAAGCCATGTCTTTTCTGAAAATGCTTAATACCAACCGTGATTGCAGGATCAAAAACTTTCTCTCGATAAGGAGGTAAATCTTGATAATGAAGATCTTCTAAACTCACTAACATCCAACGTAATTTTGCTATTTCATCAGATTTCTTTCCTAGTACAAGCTTTACGACTTTCAATGTAGGCCATTCATAATGCTGTAAGTTTCTATATTTCTCTATTTGATGTACCAGGTTCTTAATGCGTTCACTTTTAAGAACAATGACTAACTTTTCTTTAGAAAGCTCCGTTAACTTTAGATATTGTTCTTCAGAAAATAAAAATGCAAAATCAAGCGAGCTTACACCTCTCTCATTTGCCAGTATACTATTGTTATCTATAGCATTAATATAACTAACACTAGTGCTATCCGTATACACATCAAAAGGCACCAATGCTGTAACCAGCATAAATGCACGAATACTGAATGATGAATAATTAAAATCTATAAGCAAAAGAATCCCTCTTAAAAGCAAGTAAATCGTATACCGACGTCCCAGTCTGATCAGCGCTTGAATCCTTTCAAATGGTTATTGAACAACTAACGAAGATGACGATAACCATGTAATAGGTCTAGTACATAATAGTACTTTTTAGCAAATTAGACGGAGGATGTATGTTGAATACTAGTCTGCTAGCCTTTCAGTAGATGACTGATAATTATCTTTATTTCTACCTTGCTGCAGTACAGTATATTTTTCCATACTTGAACCAACAACCACAATATCGAGACTAAAGGAGCCTC
>NZ_PJBM01000070.1:0-1760 GCF_002836075.1 Shewanella sp. GutDb-MelDb
AGCCCCTGTTAATATGCCCTCTCGGTTTACAATCTACTTATTCAATCAAAACACTCACTCCCCCACGTGTTAGCAGATAACGAATTCAAGTTCAGAGAGACAGCAGATGGTGTGCCCCATAGAGCTATTTGATCGTGTTATGCCTGACAAGTGTAAAGCAGGGCTTGCGACAAAGATGTTCAATTACAACTCTACGCTTAGATATTGCCTTGTCAGAAACCTATCTGAACCTCGACGATACCCAAGGCAACAAGGGGATTGACGCCAAACTAGAGCATGTTGAAGTTTACGCTTGGTGACAATATTCTGCAGTCGAGCATACCTTGCATATCGCGATAAACGATGGATTAGCAACAATGATGAGCGGTAAGATTGGCCCCATTATGGCTGATACGCCATTTACCATAATGACGTTTAGCGTAATAATGAAAGCTAAGCAGCCTAAGAATTAGTGGGCTTCAAACACTGATCCCATGCGTTTGATACTATTGAGTGGAACATGATGACGATTGCGTTTTGCGCACACTAATTGGTGTTCTAAATCTGTAGGAACACCCATTTGCTGTATGCGAACCTCGTACCCTAACGCTACTGCAGCAGCTTGATATGCCTTAAACTCCCACAGTGCTAGATTGGTGTTATCACAAATAACAAACGGTACAGCATCCGACATCGCTTCAATAAAGGCTGTCAGGTTGAATTGGTGGTATTTGGACAACAATTTAACATTAAACTGATAAATACCGTTTTGACAAAAGTACTGGTCGGTTGAAAAAACCTCGACTTGAGCGGGCGTGCCGCTCAACTCCATCTGCTGAACTTTAGCCTCGACAAACTGCGACACCCAGTAACTTTTACCACTACCGGGCAGTCCACGCATTATAATCGCCTGCCTTGGAGTATCAATTTGTTCACGCATTGACGCTACCCTACTTGTAACTGATCATTAAGGACTTTACCTTGCAGGATCTGTTCAACTAATTTCGGTAAAACCTCACTGGCTTTACCCTCTAAATGATACTGAAATTGACTGTGGCGATCTGCCGGCAATAAATTAACATCAATCGTTTGAGCACCATGGTGATTAGCGGTATCGACAAAACCCGCTGCGGGATAAACCGTGCCTGAAGTGCCAATGGCGATAAACAGATCGCACGTATCCAATGCATGTTGAATTCTATCGAGGCCTATTGGCATCTCTCCAAACCAAACAACATGAGGCCTGAGCCTTTGCGCTGGAATACAGCAGGTACAAGTATGATCTGGGCCAAAAGGCTCTCTAAGCAGAAAGGTTTGTCTAGAACGCGGACAACGTCCTTTTGAAAGTTCGCCATGCATATGCAATAGACGCTGTGATCCCGCTCTCTCATGCAAATCATCAATATTTTGCGTTACGACGAGCAACTTACCATCGAACTCACTTTCTAATTTTGCCAGGGCTAAATGACCTGCGTTAGGCTCGATGGACCCATTATGAAACTGTTGCCAGCGCTCATTATAAAATTTTTCAACGAGCAGTGGGTCATTCTCATAACCTTCAGGTGTGGCAACTTCTTCAATCTTGTGCTCCTCCCATAAACCATCTTGATCTCGAAAGGTACGTAATCCAGATTCTGCGGAGATCCCTGCTCCGGTTAATATCACTATCTGCTGGTACATCTACAATCCTATTTCTTAGTTTTATTATTTCCATTTTGCCTAGTTAACAACCCTTTTCACATTAGGCGTTAGTATAAACACTAATAACAATACAAAAAGTA
>NZ_PJBM01000071.1:0-1758 GCF_002836075.1 Shewanella sp. GutDb-MelDb
AATATCAATGAGCAAGGCGAAAAGATAGTTGCGGTATCGGGTTGGCAATCAGGTGGTGGTAAAACGCTTGAGTCCTTAGTGGCAGAGTTTGAGACTGTTGGTCTTAAACATGCGCTAGTGACCGATATTAGCCGCGACGGCACCTTAAAAGGCGCTAATAATGCGCTTTATCAAGAAATAAGCGCCACCTATCCAGATATTAACTGGCAAGCATCTGGCGGCATCGCAACTCTTGCAGATGTTACCGCAGTAAAAAACAGTGGTGCCAATGGTATTATCATAGGCAAAGCCCTGCTTATTAATCAATTTACGGTTAAGGAGGCAATTGAATGTTGGCCAAACGCATAGTCCCTTGTTTAGATGTTAAAGAGGGAAAAGTGGTTAAAGGTGTGCAATTTCGAAACCATGAAATTGTGGGCGATATAGTGCCCCTCGCCGCTCGTTACGCTGAAGAAGGCGCCGATGAGTTGGTGTTTTATGACATCACTGCCAGTGCGCATGATCGCGTCATTGATAAATCTTGGGTTAGCCGTGTTGCTGAACGTATTGATATCCCTTTCTGTGTTGCGGGTGGGATAAAAACCATCGAACAAGCCCGTGAAAAGTTAGCGTTCGGTGCTGATAAAATATCAATTAACTCACCCGCCTTAACCGATCCTAGCCTGATTGAACGACTGCAGGATGAATTTGGTCGCCAATGTATCGTCATCGGTATCGACTCCTACTACGATGACATCAGTGATAGCTATAAAGTAAAGCAGTTTACGGGCGATGAGTCCGCAACCAAAGACACTCAATGGTATACCCCCGATTGGGTTGAAGAAGTGCAAAAACGAGGTTGTGGCGAAATAGTGCTTAATGTGATGAACCAAGATGGTGTTCGTCAAGGCTATGATATCAAACAACTGTCGATGATCCGTTCACTGTGTGATGTTCCGTTAATCGCCTCAGGAGGCGCAGGCACAATGGCACACTTTAAAGATGTATTTACACTCGCCAATGTTGATGCAGCATTAGCTGCCAGTGTATTTCATAAAGGGATCATTGATATCCAAGCATTAAAGCGCTATCTGCGCGATAACAATATTGCCGTACGTATCTAAATTGATCCGAATAAATAGACCTAATTAAGGATGTAATATGACATCGCTTTACCAATCACAGCAAGAAGACCGTGAATTACTGAGTCAATTAGACTGGGCAAAAACAGATGGTTTAATCCCCGCCGTGGTGCAAAACCACTTAACGGGTAAAGTCCTTATGCTGGGCTATATGGACCAAGCAGCCTTAGACAAAACCTTGTCCAGTGGTCAAGTGACTTTTTATAGCCGCAGTAAAAAGAGGTTATGGACCAAAGGTGAAACCTCTGGCAACACGTTGGATTTAGTCGCTCTTGATATGGATTGCGACAACGACAGCTTATTAGTGCAAGTGATCCCCAATGGACCAACTTGCCACAAAGGCACACAAAGTTGCTGGAAAGACGGTAAAGCCCACAGCTTTATTGATAACCTCAGTACATTAATCGCCTCACGAAAAGGGCAGGATCCCAAATCAAGTTACACCGCATACCTGTTCGACCGAGGCACTAAGCGAATTGCACAAAAAGTCGGGGAAGAGGGACTTGAAACAGCCTTAGCAGCCGCCACTAATGACAAGCCAGAGTTGATTGATGAAGCCTCAGATCTCATCTACCACTTACTGGTGTTATTAGAAGATCAGTCGCTATCACTTGAAGATATCACCGCCAATTTAATG
>NZ_PJBM01000072.1:0-1719 GCF_002836075.1 Shewanella sp. GutDb-MelDb
TATTCATAACCCTCATTTTATTAACCTTTTTTGTAATATATTTCTTTAATGATTTCATTATAAACACCGAAAAAACAAAGACTTTAGAGAAAAAAGTATATTTTGACAATTTAACAGGACTTTTAAATAGAGCTTACTTTGAGTCCAATGAATTTCACATTTTTTATAACCAACCCGATATTTCTGTGATAATGATCGATGGTAATGGAATAAAAAAAGTAAATGATAACTATGGTCACTCTTCTGGAGATTTAGGTATTAAGCATATAGCTAATTCCGTGAATAAATGCTGTAGAGACACGGACCTTTGCTTTAGGCTTGGGGGGGATGAATTTTTAATTCTCGCGGCTGTAAATTTAAATAATGCAATTAAACTTAGTCGTAGAATTAAGACTGAAGTATCCAAAGATCCTATATCAATCTATAATATTATAGTTTCGGTTAGCTGTGGTACTGTAAAAAAAACAAATAATGAGTCCATCGAAGAATTAATTCATCGAGCTGATACAGCTCTTTACAAAGACAAAAACACATTCTATGATAAAACAGTAATAGCTCGGAAAATTAGTTATGAATATAAATAATGTACATGTTTTAATAGCTGATGATTCTCCTCTAATTTTAAGCAGTTTAAAATTTGCACTTAGAAGTATGGGATTTAGAGATGAAAACACATTTACTTGTAAAAATGCTTTGCAAGCAATAATAATTATTGAGTCTAACAATATAGACCTACTTATAAGCGATCTTAACTTTGGAACTGGTACGGATGGAATTCAGTTGGTCGAACATATTAGAGCAAAAGGACTCTTTAATGATAATAATTCTATCATTATTTTAACTGGGGATACACGAACTTCCACGGTGTTATCTATAATTGACAATCAACCTGATGACTATATTGTCAAGCCATATAAGACTAAAGATCTAGAATATAGAATAAATAAAACATTAAGAAGGAAGAAGATATTAAATAAAATAAACCACCTTCCTTCTAATATGTCATTAGAGCAAAAAATCTTTGTCTGCGATGAGCATATCAGTAAATACACAGAACTCTCTAACCATATTGACAGAATAAAATGTAATTATCTTATTCAAGAGAAACAATTCGAAAGTGCTAAAAACATCTTCAATAAAGCACTTAAAATTTACAATGAGGATTGGCCAGTTAGAGGCATGCTAAAAGTTCTTTCCGAGCAGAATAAAAATATCGATTTGGAGTTATTTATCAACTCCGTAAAAGATAAGGATTCAGCGATCATAAAAATGTTGTGTTATGAAGCTTCCGCTAATTTACACATATGTAGTGGTCATTTTAAAGAAGCCGCTTCATTGCTAAGTAAATGCGTCGATATCGTTAATAACAACTCAGAACGGTGGTTACTACTTGGACAATTACACTTTTTAAATTGTAATTTCCATGAATCCTCAGAGGCGTTCAAACAGTCTATGATTCTGATCGAAGGAACTCATAAAGACAATTCGTCTATTCACTATTACTATTTACGTTCAAAATTTATGAAGGCAAATATCTCAGCTACAGAGTTAAGAAGCGCAACACAAATACTCAATAGGTTTAACAAAAAAACATGAAACATTATGAAAAGTACCAGTACCTGTGAATAAACCTACATAAGTCCATTCTTTCTGGTGAGGTAGAAGAACCAATGAAGCGCTTAAACACGCTCTCTAACGATAAAAATATTTTATCGTTAG
>NZ_PJBM01000073.1:0-1713 GCF_002836075.1 Shewanella sp. GutDb-MelDb
AATAATCAAGGGGTTGATTTTAATGAATAAGACTTTAATCAAAGGGCTAGTGGCGACTGCTGTTGTAACTGCGTTAACAGCGTGTGGCAGCGACAATGATGACAATAAAGAAGTTGTATTGCCGACAACATGTGCAGAAGCTGGTGAAGCTTGTACTATTTTCACCGTACTTCACACTAACGACAACCATGGTCGTTTCTTTGAAAACAGTAAGGGCGAGTATGGTATGGCAGCGCGTAAGACGCTGATCGACCAGATCCGTGCTGAAGTTGAGGCGAACGGTGGTGAGACTATCTTACTTTCTGGTGGTGATATCAACACGGGTGTACCTGAGTCAGACTTGCAAGATGCACGTCCAGATTTCGTGGGTATGAACCTGATTGGTTATGACGCCATGGCTGTTGGTAACCATGAGTTTGATAATCCATTATCAACGGTTGATATGCAGCGTGAATTAGCTAACTTCCCGATGCTAGCAGCTAATATCTATGACAAAGTTTCTGGTGCTCGTTACTTCGAACCGTACAAGATTTTTAATATTAACGGTATTCGTATTGCTGTTGTCGGTCTAACGACGGAAGATACAGCTAAAATCGGTAATCCTGAATTTATCAGCGGTCTTGAATTTACCGATCCAAAAGAAGAGCTTAAGAAAGTTATCAAAGACATTAAGGACGCAGATACTGCTGACTTAATCTTTGCCACGACTCATATGGGTCACTATGCCGATGGCGCTAGCGGCAGCAATGCTCCTGGTGACGTAGCTCTAGCACGTGCTATGACAGCAGGTGATTTAGCCGCAGTGATTGGTGGACACTCTCAGAATCCTGTTTGTATGGAAGGCGACGGATATGATGCTGAGTTCAAACCTGGTGCAGAATGTAAGCCAGACGTTCAGAACGGTACAGTCATCATGCAGGCACATGAATGGGGCAAGTATGTTGGCCAAGCTGATTTTGAATACTTTAATGATGAGCTGCATTTAGCTAGCTACAAGTTGATCCCTGTTAACTTGAAGGCAAAACTGAAAGACGCTGATGGCAATACGGTTAAAGATGCTGATGGCAACTCAGTTTACGAACTTATCGGCGAAGAAATTAAGCCTGATGCAACTGTACTTGAAGTTATGCAGCAGTACCAAAATGTCGGTCAAGAAGAATTGCTTGAAGTTATCGGTAATACTGATGGCAAGCTTGAAGGTGACCGAGATATCGTTCGTACACAACAAACTAATATGGGTCGTCTGATTGCTGAAGCTCAACGTAGTAAAGTAGATGCAGACTTTGCGGTAATGAACTCTGGCGGTGTACGTGATTCTATCCAGATGGGCGAAATCACTTATAAAGACGTGTTAACAGTGCAGCCATTTGGAAACTCAATTACTAAGAGTACTTTAACCGGCGCTGAGATTACTGAATATTTGAATGTTGTAGCAACAGTTGATGTTGGTGAAACAGGTTCTGGAGCATATCCACAACTTGCGGGTATTAAGATGGATGTTGATTGTGAAGCTAAAACAGTTTCAATTAACGACATTAATGGTAAAGGCTACGCTGCTGATGCGATGTATAGCTTTACAGTCCCTAGCTTCAATGCTGCTGGTGGCGATGGCTACCCAAAGCTGACTCCAGTTATGACAGGTTATGTTGATGCTGAAGTTATGTACACATTCATTAAAGACACTGGTGATATCAAGGCTGCTGACTTTGCTCC
>NZ_PJBM01000075.1:0-1600 GCF_002836075.1 Shewanella sp. GutDb-MelDb
GAACAATCTCAGAAAATTAACAGTGTATTGACTGTGATTGGTGGTATTGCCGAGCAAACGAATCTATTGGCGTTAAATGCAGCCATTGAGGCGGCGAGGGCCGGTGAGCAGGGTCGAGGATTTGCCGTGGTTGCCGATGAAGTGCGCAGCTTAGCCAGCAGGACTCAGACCAGTACCTTGGAAATTAACGAAATGCTGAGTGAGCTTCACAATTTAGTGTCATTGGCTGTAAGTACCATGGATGCAAGTCAGCAGAGCTGTTTACGTTCGGTTGAGTCGTCCAGAGCCATCTCTGAGAGCCTTGGCGCGGTGACATCGGCCGTAACATCGATTAATGATATGAGTACTCAGATAGCAACCGCAGCAACGGAGCAAAGCTCAGTGACTGAAGAGATTAACCGTAACGTGTTTACGATTCAGGATATCGTCAACGAGTTAATGAGTTCGAGCCAAAGTACTTCTGGAGTGAGCCACAAGCTGACTCAAGAAGGCGATACTCTCGGGCGTTTGGTTGGACAGTTTAAGGTATAGAGGCTAAGAGCCGGCGCAATAAAAAGGGAAGCTTATCGCTTCCCTTTTTATTGGTGGGTAACGAGAGTAGATAACATGGCCAGCCATTATCATTGGTTAAAAATGGAACGCTAAACTAGCCTTTAATCACGCTTCAATATTTGATGGCTAGACCCAGAAAAACCCTCATGTGTCTTAGAAGACACACCTTTTTATAAAGTGTATCCAGCTGATTTAAAAGCTAAAAAAATATTAAATAACACCGGAATATAATCAGAAGGTTAATTCTATCGATTGTTCTAGTCTTTATAGCGACATCAGTTTGAAGGACTTGGTAGTCATTTAAACTGGTATGTAGAAATGGACACTTTACAGACAATCAGAAAAGGAATTATCACATGACTCAATTACAAAGCTCACAAGAACAGCTACAAGGTGTATTCAACGTATCTTACCTCATCACCAACCATTTACCGGGTGGTGTCTCACTGCATGTCGACCTGCATGTTGCAGGTAAACAGGTGACTGGATTTGGTAGAGTCTTTCAGGCAACAGCGAAGCCTGTAAATGTTTTATCTAAGCTCAGCGGTGAATGGTCGTATATGTGCACTATGGCATCGTGCAATATTCTTGTTGTGTTGGATGGCATTAGCCTTAATGGTGTAGAGAATACCAAGATAAGAATGTCACTGGCAGACAATTGGCAGTCAGGTAGTGCTAGTTTTCAATACTTGGACAATGGTGAATGGCATGATTGTGATATTGCAAAAGTAGAACTATCAGAGTCATTACCTATATCAAAGCTGGCTGAAGTAACAAAAGAATATGCGAAGAAAACACTAGTATAAAGTAGTGGTTCTAAGAGAGGGCTATTGTGAGCTATTTATACCCTTAGATGAGTTAACAAGCAGGTCAAACAACCCTCTCTGGAACCAATCATTAATGGCATATTTTGAACGCGGCCACAAAAAACGCAGCTAATGCTGCGTTTCAATTCCAATAGAGTTAACTGGAAGAGTTAATAACTCTGCAGATAAAACATCTGCTTGAGCTGGGCTTTTTCTGCATCGGTAGATAGATAACATGGCCA
>NZ_PJBM01000076.1:0-1506 GCF_002836075.1 Shewanella sp. GutDb-MelDb
AAGAGTCTACAGCTCTAAGGGCTTACCACCGCATAAACTTAGCTGATAAACACGCCTGTTACGGCGCACTTAAAAGGTCGGGCTCAGCCGACTTTGCCCCCCCGAATCTCACACCTTGGTAGACATACCATGCTCTAAATGCTGACATGCCATCTTGCAAGCACACCTCTTTAAGGATTGCATCAACCCGTTTTCTATCCGACGGTGGTAACACCTGATCTCTCATAAGCTGATATAACGCGTCATGAATTAAGGAACCTTGCATAAAGTTTTTGCTGTCTATTGCCGGGCTACTTGGCCCATCCCATGCGTAACCTGCCTTTATAATTAAGCGGCCGCTGGCGTTGATCTCAAGAAAAAGATTGGCAATAGGTACTTTAACAGACAGACCTGTCTCATAGATTAATTCTGAATGTAGGTTGTATTTGTATTTTCTACGCTGCTTATACTTAATCAATGCCTTCTCCCAAGTATGCACTTCGCTGCCTTTAACACTGCTAGTTAAGGTTTTGCCAGTAAGATATAAAATATTAGTGCGAATAACATACTGAAATAGCAGTAAGAAATAAATAGCCTTGCAGCTAATTAAAGGGTGAAACGGTGAATTAAAATGGATCTCTAACTCGCAAAAAACTCGCAAATCGAGGGGTGCCTTTTTGTGTTTTACCGTAGTATTTAAACGTTATAATGCTACCCACCTTTGGTGGATTGCGGCGCTCTTCATCAGTAAAGCCGCTGCCAATACTAAATCGTTTTCCCTGCATACTTTCAACCAATAATGCCCCCATCATGCCAGTGTATTTACCCTTCCCTTGCTGATGCGCTAAAACAACAGCTTCTGCGTCGTAAACAGGTTTTAATTTAACAATGTCATTACTGCGCCCAATTTGGTAATGCGCCGTTTTTCGATGCAGCATCAAACCTTCACCATTTGCCTCAACGATAACATTAAGCCTTGTATCTAATTCAGCTTGGTCATCAATTGAGAACTGCTCAATAACGTGAATGTAGGGACTAATCTGTGATAAATCAGCCAGTGCTTTTTCATATCGTTCTATAAAAGGCATACTTTCCGCTGGCAGATCAAAAACCATAAAGCTGACTTGCTGCCACTCTGCTTTGCTGGCGTTATTCTTGCGGACAATAGCCGAGACTTGTTCGAAATGATTACGATCAATCCATAGCTCGCCGTCAATGGGGTAGTTTGGGAAACCTTCAACAAACCAATTGGGTACATTGATGACTCTGCCTGAGCGAGACAACATATCGGAGCCATTCCAATAGCCCCTTACCCCATCGAGTTTTTCACTTATTAAGTAATCAGATAATTTAGTAATGCGCTGCTGTTCATATTCTTTTGCTAGTTGAATCTGCGGTTTAGCCATTTCTGCTGCAGTTAACTCCGCAGTCACAGCAAAGAAAAACGCCAATCCCCCACAACAAAGACGTACCAAATAATTGAGTTCTGAACTTAGCCAGGAGATTTTTGTCATAAACAACTCGCAT
>NZ_PJBM01000077.1:0-1459 GCF_002836075.1 Shewanella sp. GutDb-MelDb
GATTCGAAGAAGTATATGCAAAGAAAAAACTCTCAGCTAATTGGTTAAGGGTATCTTTATATTTTTTTGCAACTATAACAGTCGTGAACATTCTTATTAGAACAAATGAAATTGGTGGTTAGTAGTATGAAATCAAAGAAAAACTTCGATGATATGGAGTTTACTCCACTTCATAGAAAAATAATGCTTTGGGGAAGCGGCGGTCCATTTTTAGATGGCTATGTATTAGTTATTATTGGACTGGCACTTCAACAACTTACACCAGAATTAGGACTAGATGCACAATGGATAGGTTTAGTTGGTGCAGCGACGCTGGTCGGCCTATTTATCGGGACCGCGCTATTTGGCTATGTGGCAGATTTAGTCGGTCGTAAGAAAATGTTTATGATAGACATTATTGCTATTGCGGTACTTTCATTTGCAACCATGTTTATCTCATCTCCCATCGAATTAGTCATTTTACGATTCCTAATTGGTATCGTCATTGGAGCCGATTATCCCATCGCAACCTCTATGGTTGCCGAGTTCTCCCCGACAAAGAAACGCGCATTCACCATGGGTTTCATCGCTGCTATGTGGTACGTCGGTGCAACTGCCGCCAACATGGTCGGCTATCTTTTATACGATGTGCAAGACGGCTGGAGATGGATGTTCGGTAGTGCGATTATCCCCTGTCTCGTTATTCTACTCGGGCGTTTTCATCTACCTGAATCACCAAGATGGTTACTTAAGAAAGGCCGTGTGGAAGAGTGCCGTGAAATAATGCATAAGTTTTTTGGTAAGGATATTGATATTAATTTTGAAGAGGCCGAAGAGACCAAATATAGTAAACTTTTTGAGCCTGTCTATTTAAAAAGAATAATATTCATCGGTACGATATGGAGCTGTCAGGTTATTCCTATGTTCGCCATATATACATTTGGGCCTCAAATAATCGGACTGCTAGGATTTACGGAGGGTCAAGATGCGGCCCTAGGTAATATCGTTATCAGTATATTCTTTATGGCCGGGTGTATTCCTGCGATGTACTGGCTGAACTCTATCGGTCGCAGACCACTTTTGATCGGCAGCTTTGGCATTATGACTGCCTCCTTAGCGCTGCTTGGTATCGTACCAAATCCAAGCATCTGGCTGATAGTAGCCGCTTTTGCAGTTTACGCTTTCTTCTCCGGTGGTCCAGGGATCTTGCAGTGGCTGTATCCAAATGAACTGTTTCCTACTGAGATACGGGCGTCTGCCGTTGGCGCAGTGATGTCCTTTAGTCGAATAGGTACCATCGTCTCGACTTATGCTCTGCCCGTTTATATGGCCACCTATGGTATATCATCAACATTGCTTGTCGGTGCTGGTATATCACTTCTCGGATTAATTGTTTCAGTGTTCATGGCACCAGAAACAAAAGGATTAACGTTAGAAACAACCAGTTCAGTTGATTTCACCGCTTCAGTTAAAGTCAGTA
>NZ_PJBM01000078.1:0-1440 GCF_002836075.1 Shewanella sp. GutDb-MelDb
TTTGATTTAAACACATTTGAATTAATTGATGCTCACCAACTTTTTCAACTTGTTTAATGTAATGAAATCCAAACGTTTCGTAATATTCTTTTAGGTATTCATGGGCATGAATTTCAATGCTGTTGATGCCTAATTCCCTAGCCTTAGTTATTAATGAATCCACAAGTTTTGTTGAAATCCCCTTGCCTCTATAATTTTTTTTGATAGCGACTCTAGCCATAACTGCATTGTTATTTTCGACTAAAGCCAATCTTGCAACACCAATTGCTATACCATCAATATAAACTAACGAATGGTATGAATTAGCGTCCAACCCATCGAGATCTAAATGTAACGGTATTCCTTGCTCTTTAACAAATACTTCATTGCGGATTTCCTGTGAAATTTTTATTGACTCTGCGTCATTACTTACAACAATTCTCACGTTTATCTCACTTCATATAGTAAATGATTAAGTACACATAACGCCCGCTTAAGCGTAAGGCTTATACCAGCCAGCCATTGTTAATCAATAACATAACTAGCTTTCAACCCAATATCAACGATTGACGTCTATCAAAGAAGTACTTGAACCATTTTCAACAGAGTGGCGCGAATAAATGCCGGAAAAAGAAGTGAATTAACAGAGATTAGTGAGTTTTAAGGCGTGGATTGTTAACCCTGTGCATTAACAGAGAAGAGTGTTCTTGAAGTTACGGTCTTTAGGCTAGTTTACTTGCATATACTGACAACTATTTGAAAAGTGCCGTCGTCGCTTATCTAAGTGTTCACAGTAGCTACTTAGCTCTTGCAACGTCTCGACTGGGCCGTGAAACAGTTGTCCAAACTCGGTGGTGATTTTTACCCAACTTGCCGCTGGGATATTTAATCGACTCAGGATTTTTTCTGCATTCGAAGATATAGCCCCCCGTTTATCGTTACGGATAACCCTGCCTGTTTCATCAACCAGTTCAAGGTAGTCTTTCAGCGAGAAAGCAATACCTTTTGCCTGGTGCTCTCGCTCGTTGCCAATAAAGGCTAATAGCTTGCTCGGTTGTTGACCTTTAAGCGCTGCGGTGACTCTTAGTTTTAAACTGGTGAAGTCTGATTGCTCTGGCGTACAAGCCATCTTGGCGCGAATTGGATTCAGTTCGACATAGGCCATACAAGCCAATACGGCTGCTTCATCTAACAAAGCTTGGGATTTGAATCGCCCTTCCCAAAAATGCCCAGTGCAATTATCTTCAAGATTGGCTTGTCTGGCTATTGGTTCATTCAAGCATCTCATGAACCATGAGATATCACTGAGTCGTGAGCGGTAAATCGCTATTTGGTGCTTTAACTGAGCAACTAGGTGTTCATCAATCACTTCACCTTTAGCAAACTTTTGAGTCAATGCGGTACCGTTAAAAAGCTTATGCCATTGCTCAACAACTCCTCTATCTGACCAGTTATTCACGA